>CAIYZW010001089.1 GCA_903930725.1 uncultured Bacteroidota bacterium | reverse complement strand
GATTGCTGTGGCTGTTAAAGTAAGTGTTACGTTACCTGTTTCGCCTACTGCTGGTGTGTAGGTAGGATCTAAGATTGCTGCATCACTAAATACACCTAATCCGCCTGTCCATGCTACTACACTGTAGTTATCAGCTGTTCCGTCTAACTGAATCGTTGTTTCTTCACATGTGCTTGCATCAGCTCCTGCACTTACATTGGCAAGTTCTGGCTGGATTGTGAGTACCATATCGTCAGAAACAACAATAACACATGGACTAAGTGAATTTGCAGTGAGTGTTAATGTAATACTACCAAGTTCACCAATTGCTGGTGTGTAGGTAGGATCTTCAATTGTAGCATCACTGAAAACTCCTGATCCACCTGTCCATAATACTGCACTGTAATTCGCAGCTGTACCATTTAATTGATAAGCTGTTACCTCACAGGTGTTTCCATCTGCGCCAGCACTGGCTGTTGGAGGAGCTAAAATTGTTAATGTTATGCAATCAAAATAATCCTGGTTACAGGCAGTTCCATCAAAAGCATACAAACATAATTCAACGCTACCAGCTAAAATATCCAATGGGCCTGGTGTGTAAACTGCATCAAGTGCAAATTCATCTGGTGAGAATGCTCCATCACCATCTGTAGTCCATTCCCATGAATCAGCAAATTCAACTGCTCCATTTAAGGCTGTTGTTTCACCAGCACAAATTGTTGCATTTGCACCAGCATCAGCAACAGGACGTCTGGTAATGCTAACTTTCATAGCATCAACATCAGGTAAACAACATGGGCTAGTTGGGAAAGCAACCATGAGTAATTGAACATAACCCCTGGTGATATCCAAAGGACCAGGTGTGTAAATAGGATCTTCGATAACTTTACTGTTAAAGGTACCGTCGCCATCGCCAAGTAAAGCATAACTCCAGAAAACACTGCTTTCATAGGTAGCATCGCCATCGAGCTGTGCAGTATTACCTTCACAAATAGTCTGATCTGGTCCTGCATTTGCAATTGGCAAATACTGAACATTGATAGTCATTTGGTCGGTTGATTCGACAAGACAAGGGCTGCAGGCAGCAGCATGTAAGGTAAGAATAACACTTCCGGCAGCAATGTCTGCTGTACTTAAGGTGTATTTTGCACCTAATAAAGTAGCATTATTAAATGTTCCGGTTCCTGCTGTTGTCCATAAACTTCCGCAAGCGTTGGTAACAAAACCGTCTAAGTTGTAAAAACCATGGCCATAAGGAGGATTGCAAAGTGTTTCACAAACTGTTGCATCTGAACCAGCATTTGCAATAGGTTTCAATTGGAAGGTAAGTGTCAGACAGTCGGTAGCTGGACCGCAATTAGCTAAACCCTGAACTTCGATACAAAGTTCTACACTTCCTGCCAGAATATCATTTGCACTTGGAGTGTAGGTTGCACCTGGAAGAGTTGCATCGTTAAATGCTCCGTCTCCAGTACTTGTCCATAAAACGCTTCCACCATTTTGAATAGTAGGATTTGCGGTATAAGTTGCATCTTCACAAATAGTAAAATCAGCTCCGGCAAATACTTCAACCGGTGCCTGGAAGCAAAGTTCCATGAAGTCTTCAGTAGAAAGTGTACATGGACCAATTGGAGCAACGGCAACACCTAAAATAATACATCCTTGCGGATAGTCAATAGATGGGCTTGGGTTGTAGGTAGGATAATCTGATAATTCATCATCATCACTATAAAAACCACCACCATTGGTTGTAAACCATTGAACCGCTGATTTATTTCCATAAAGTACATTTAAAGCAGTAAATTGGAATACTTCACCATAACAAATAGTTGAAGAAACAGGTACTATGTCAACTGATGGTAATCCTTGTAAGGTTAAAGTCATACAATCCTGGTCAGGTGTAGTACAAGGTGCTGTAGCAATTGCGTTTAAACATAATTCAACACTACCAGCTAAACGATCGTTAACACCAGGAGTATAAACCGGGTGCAAAGTAATTGGATTACTAAAAGTACCATCTCCGGCAGTTTGCCATAAAAGCGTGGTATTGAATTCAACCGAAGATCCTGCTAAGGTGTAAGTTCCGTCTTCGCAAATGGTTGCATCATCTCCAGCATTGGCCGATGGCAAACGCTGAATTGTTAATACCATTTCATCCTCTGCTGGGAAATCCGGGCTACAATTTAAACATGGGGCTCCGATTAATCTCAGGTGAATGGTTCCTGAAATGATATCCTGAGCACTTGGGTAATAAATTGGGTGAAGAATGGTTTCGTCACTAAAGGTGCCGGTACCATCTAATGTAACCCATTGTAAACCACAGGTATTCGTAGCTGTACAATCGAGTTGTACAAATGTATCTTCACAAATGGTCTTATCATCACCTGCCCATACTTCTGGAGCAGGATCAAAACAAAGAACCATGTAATCCAGTTCCCACAATGTACATGGTGAACAAGGATAGCCAATCAGTACCAATGTAACACATCCAGCTGCAAGGTCACCTGCGCCAGGAGTATAAACCGGAGTAAGTGAAGCACATGGATTATCAAATGTTCCATCGCCTAAAGATACCCATACTGTGGCAAGACAAGGATCGGTGCAAACAAATTCTGCTTCGCCCTGCATGGTGTATGTTTCGGTTTCGCAAATCGTTGCATCCGGGCCAGCATTAACATAAGGTGCAGGATCAATAGTCAATTCCATTGATGCTGAAACCGGGTCAATACATGGAGCAAGTGGTGCTGCAGTCAATGTAAGTGTAACAATATTACCAGCATCAAGGAAACTTGCAACGTAGGTAGCAGTTAAAGTTGTTGCATTATTTAAATGACCAAATCCGTTGTGTGTCCAAAGATATGGGCCAACAGAATTTTCAACAGTTGCATTGGTAGTGAATGATTGGTTTGAACAAATAGTTGCATCATCACCTGGTTCAATTACCGGAGGAGTCTGGAAGCAAAGAAGCATCATATCTTCTGAAGTAACAGTACAAGGATCGGTAGATTTTGCAGCAATCCATAATTCAACACATGATTGTGGATAATCAACAGCAGGGCTTGGGCAATAGGTAGGATTCATCAAAGTTTCATCATCGAAAAATCCACCACCATTTGTGGTGTACCACTGAATGGATTCAAAGTTTTCAGCTAAAGCATCTGCTAAAGTATAACATTCACCTTCGCATATTGTAGCATCTATCCCTGCGTAAGCTGTGGCAGATAAAGTTAATGATACTGTATTTGTTGAAACTGCAGGGTCGCAAGCAACTCCTGTAACAGTTAAGGTAAAATTAATAGTTCCACCTAAAAGGTCGTTACCTGCAAAAGTGTAAGTAGGATTCTGAATAGTTGCATCATCAAATGCACCATCTCCGTCAGTTGTCCATAAGATATCCCCACCATAGTTTACATCAACAGTCACAGCTGCATCAACAAAAGTATAAGACGGGCCTGCCTCAACACATAAATCTGCAGGAGCACCGGCAAAAGCTGTAGGAGGAGCAACAAAACATAAATCCATGAAATCAACATCGGAAATAACACATGGATCAAGAGCTGCAGCAGTTACACCAATAATAATACATTGTTGAACATAATCAATAGAAGGCGATGGATTATAGGTAGGATTCTCTAATGATTCATCGTCAAAAAAACCACCACCATTTATTGTAAACCATTGTAAGAAATCATAATTGGTAGCAACAACATCTCCAAAATAATAAGAGTCGCCATAACAAGCATAATCCATAACAGGTACAATGTCAATTGAAGGATCTGGCTGCCATGAAATTACCATATCGTCAGTAACATCACCACAAGCACCGGTAAGAGCTGTTAAAGTTAAAGTTACACTACCTGCAGCAGCATCACCTGCACCAGGAGTATATTCCGGGTTAAGAATATTAATGTCGCTGAAAGCACCATCACCTGATGTACTCCATTGAACAAATAAATAGTTTTCGGCAGTAGCATCAGTTAATGAATAGCCGCCGGGAATAGAAACACAAATTGCAGCGTCAGCACCGGCAAAAACTGCCGGAGGACCAGCAACAGTAACAGTTGCATTGGTGGTAAGTGTACCATCAGAAGCAATCAATGTAAAGGTTGTTGTAGCAGCAACAGGAACAGTAATAACCTGACCTGAAGCAACAAAAGTAGCTCCTACATACCAATCCCATGTAAGCACCGGGTCACCGGCAAGTTGTAGTCCTGAAAGCACAACATCTCCGGAAGCACAAAGAACAGAAGGATTTGCACTTGCCGCAACAGCAAAAGTAGGTCCTTCAAGTGTGGCAACTTCAGATGAGCCAAAACTAGCAAAGAATTCCTCACCGACATTAGCATAAGAAGCGCCACTCCAATAGTCGGTGCCACTAAAAATGCGCCAGATGAATTCTTCACCATCAGCAAAGCCATCTTTCTCAGGTGTTAATGGATCATCTCCAAAAGCTGAAATACCAAGGTTTGCACCGGCAGTGTATTCCACTGATCCGCCACAAATTAAGGTTCCAGCATCGTTGAAAAAGACGCCAATCCAGTCCCCATTAACAATGGGTACTCCAGTAATGGTAGGAACAACAGTGCTGGGCACGGTGATAACGTGCGAAATCAGCGTTTCTGTTTTATCCCACCCTGGCGGGTCTGCTGTCACCAGAAATGGCATCAGCAAAAGAGCCAGTAAGAATCTAAACTTGTAAACTTTTAAAAACATGTAATCCTCCTTTTTTAAGGTTTGAATGTAAAACTAAATTAAAAAATAATTAAAAAATATTCATTTTAAACTACGCAAAATCTGCGAAACAAATATACTACAAAAATCAAATTACCAAAACTTGTAAAAAAAAAAATAGAAATTCTCGGCATTAATCAATATTTATTAAATAAACCGCTGTTAATGAATTCATTATAATATTTCTTAAAAATCAATTTTAGGATTTTTAACACCTTTGCATTAACAAGATCCATCATTGATTACAAAAAACATAGTCATTTCATTCATCAAGTCCATTAAATCTGATGAAAACCACATAAAAATAACTGTCTTTGCATGGCAAATTAAATAAACCCCCTCCAAAAGAATTTAAATTTTAACGTTTAACAAAAGTATCAAAAAATCAATATCAAAAAAAAACTTTTTTTCAACTTTCTTCAAAATATTTTTTGCCCCAAAGCCTCGAAGTGATTTAAACTAATACTTTTTAAAGAAAAAATAACAAAATCACATTTTAAGCCATCTGCGTTAAAAATAACTATAAATAGTAGATGGGCAGCCCAATAAAAAGAAAACAGCGTAAAACGCAAATAAATGCGTCATTTTCAATCTGACGTTCAAATATAGGTTAACATTTTTTAAGTTTTTACCCTGACAAAACCTAAATTTCCTCTAAACTGGAAGTGTGTTTTTCGTGTCCACACAAAACCAAAAGGGCAGGCCTATGTTAAGCCTGCCCTTTTTAATCGTGCAAAGATTTAATCTAATCCTTTAATGAATTAACAACTGCCTTGAAGGCACTTGGATTATTCATCGCTAGATCAGCTAAGACCTTGCGGTTGAGCTGAATATTATTCTTGTGCAATTTACCGATAAAAACCGAATAGGATAATCCAAATTCGCGAACTCCGGCATTGATACGCTGAATCCATAATCCTCTGAAGTTTCTTTTTTTTGTTCGTCTGTCGCGATAAGCATACAACTGACCTTTTTCGTAGGCGTTTTTGGCAACTGTCCAAACATTTTTTCTTCTCCCGAACTGTCCTTTAACAAGTTTAAGGATTTTTTTGCGCCGGGCTCTTGATGCTACTGCATTTACTGATCTTGGCATTTTTTTCTTTTTTTGCGTTAGCGCCCCGCTTTTACGGAGACTTTATCAGCTAATCACAAGTTAAACAATGAGTGAATTACTTAAGAAGCATTTCTTTTACAGCTTTCAAATCTGCTGAATCAACAATAACGGAGTAACCAAGGTTACGTTTACGTTTTTTTGACTTTTTTGTCAGAATGTGACTTTTGTAAGCGTGCTTCCTTTTGATTTTTCCAGTGCCTGTCAAGGTAAACCTTTTTTTTGCGCTGGATTTTGTCTTCATCTTAGGCATTACTAAAAAGTATTAAATTATGGTGAACTTATTAAAAATGAATTCTTTGTTTATGCTTTCTTGGGAGAAATAATCATGATCATTCGCTTTCCTTCGAGTTGTGGCATTTTTTCGACCTTACCAAAGTCTTCGAGATCCTGGGCAAATTTTAAGAGAATAATTTCGCCATGGTCTTTGTAAATAATTGACCGTCCTTTAAAAAATACATCAACTTTAACTTTTGCCCCTTCCTGCAGAAATTTCTTTGCATGATTTAGTTTAAAATTAAAATCATGGTCATCAGTATTTGGACCTAACCGAATCTCTTTAACAACAACTTTGGCTGTTTTAGCCTTAATTTCTTTTTGTTTCTTTTTGAGTTCGTACAAGAACTTTTTGTAATCAACTACTTTACAAACCGGCGGACTGGCAGTAGGTGAAATCTCTACCAGGTCTAATCCCAACTTTTCGGCAATTTCGATAGCTTCCTTAATATTATAAATTGCCTGTTCAACATTATCCCCAACAACTCTAACTACTGGGGCGTTAATCAGCCGGTTAATTTTATGCGGGTTTTCAACCTGCCTTCTCATCGGTTTTCGGCCTGCAAAACTTCTTTTAAATGGTGTTGCTATAATTAAATCCTCCCAATTTTGTGAATACTCAATATTTATTTTTCTGTTAATGCTTTAACCTCGTCATTTATCATGGCAGCAAAAGCCTCAACAGAAACGGTTCCTAAATCTCCATCACCTTGTTTTCGCAGTGAAACAGTGTTTTCATTTTCTTCTTTTTCACCAACGATCAACATGTAAGGAATTCGCTGCATCTCGGCATCCCGAATTTTCTTTCCGGTTTTTTCATTCCGGTTATCAATTTGAGCGCGAATTTCAAAATTTTGGAGCAAAGATAAAACTTTTTCGGCATACGCCTGATATTTTTCACTGATTGGCAAGATGATAGCCTGTTCGGGTGCAAGCCACAACGGAAACTTACCGGCGCAATGCTCGATGAGGACAGCCACGAACCTCTCCATGGAGCCAAATGGTGCGCGATGAAGCATTACCGGGCGGTGTTTTTCGTTGTCACTTCCAACATATTCCAGTTCAAAGCGGTCGGGAAGATTGTAATCAACCTGAATGGTTCCAAGTTGCCATTTTCGGCCAAGGGCATCTTTTACCATGAAGTCCATCTTTGGACCATAAAACGCTGCTTCGCCTTCAACAACAACGGTTTCAAGGCCAGACTCTTCGGCAACTTCTATGATTGCCCGCTCTGCTTTTTCCCAATTTTCATCTGAACCAATGTACTTTTCACGATTATTTGGATCACGAAGTGAAATCTGTGTAATAAAATTATTGAAATCAAGCGCTTTAAAAATCTTCATCACAATTTTCATCACACCTTTAAACTCATCTTTAACCTGATCGGGCGTACAAAAAATGTGTGCATCATCTTGCGTAAAACCGCGTACTCTCGTCAATCCATGCAATTCGCCACTTTGTTCGTAACGGTAAACTGTGCCAAATTCGGCATAGCGGATGGGTAATTCTTTGTATGAATGGGGTTTGTATTTATAAATTTCGCAATGATGCGGGCAATTCATCGGCTTAAGGAAAAATTCTTCCCCTTCCATCGGAGTTTTGATTGGGCGAAAAGATTCCTCGCCATATTTCTGAAAATGCCCGGAAGTTTTGTACAACTCAACGTTGCCGATGTGTGGTGTAATTACCGGTTGATATCCTGCTTCTTTTTGTACTTTCTTTAAAAAACGTTCCAAACGCTCGCGCAATTCAGCGCCTTTGGGAAGCCAGAGTGGCAAACCAGCCCCAACTTTTTGTGAAAAAGTAAAAATCTCCAAATCTTTACCAATCCTGCGATGGTCGCGACGTTTTGCTTCTTCGAGGAAAACAAGATATTCTTCGAGTTCTTTATTTTTTGGGAAAGTGATACCGTAAATCCGGGTAAGTTGCTTGCGTTTTTCGTTTCCGCGCCAGTAAGCTCCGGCAATACTTAATAATTTAATGGCTTTAATATGGCTGGTATCAGGCAAATGTGGCCCACGGCATAAATCGGTAAAATTCCCAGATTCATAAAACGAGATGGTTCCATCTTCCAATTCACTGATTAGTTCGAGTTTGTAGTCGTCGCCCTTACTTGTAAAAAAATTTAGCGCTTCAGCTTTTGTAACTTCCCGACGTTTGTATTCGTGTTTTTGTTTTGCCAACTCCTTCATTTTATCCTCGATTTTTACGAGGTCGGCATCTGTAATCACTTTATCGCCGGGGTCAATATCATAATAAAAGCCACTTTCGATATTTGGCCCTATTCCGAATTTAACACCAGGGTAAATTGCTTCGATGGCTTCGGCCATCAGATGTGCTGAAGAATGCCACATTGCAGCTTTTCCTTCGGTGTCGTTCCAGGTTAACAACTGGATCTTTGCATCATGCACGATTGGACGGGTTGCATCACAAACTTCACCATCTACCTTTACAGCAAGCACATTGCGGGCTAAGCCTTCGCTAATGCTCAAAGCTATTCCGATTCCAGTAATTCCGCTTTCGAATTGCTTTACACTGTTATCCGGCAATGTTATATTTATCATAATCTGATAATTATCTTAATTTTTTAAATGGGCAGCAAAAGTAATAAATATGATGATAGCTGGTAATGATGTGGATAGAAATTATGTTAAAAAAAGGGGATGGCCGTTGGCAGTCGCCAGCTGGCAGTAGGAAGCAGCAATGGGCGGTTGGATGGAAAGAAAACATGAGACCAGGGAATAATTAATGCGGTTTTTCGATTTCAAGGATTTTTATTTCGGTACGGCGGTTTTGTGAACGGCCTTCCTCAGTCTCGTTGCTCTGGATTGGCTTCAAAAAACCATAACCTTTGAAGGTTAGACTTGTATCTGAAATTTTATTTTTAACTAAATAATTAAAAACTGATTTTGCACGATTCTCTGAAAGCTGCTGATTATAGTTTTGGTCGCCAATATTGTCGGTGTGGCCGCTAATCTCGATTTTTAGCCCTGGATTGTATTGCAGAAACTCGATAAGTTTCCTTAGTTCAGTAATTGATTCAACTTTAAGTTCGGATTTTCCGGTTTCGAAAAAGACATTTCGCAAAACCATGGTTTCACCTTCGCCAACAGGTTCTAAAATGATATCTATAATATAAGGTGTAATTTGGTTGTTCAAACCAGTTAATGAAAAATTTTCGGAATGAAAAAGATAGCCATTTTTTGAAACATTAAGCGCATATTCGCGATTGGTGGGTAGGCAAACCAAAAATGCTCCTGAGGTTTCATCGGAGAAGGAACGCACAACTTCTTTATTGGTCAGCAAATCAATAAGCGAAAAATAGGCTTCGAGCGGCCTTTTTGTCTTACCATCCCTAACAACACCCTTCATAAAAGTAGAAGGTACTGGACGGATGTTTTCCGGAAGTTGAAACTCGAAAATATCATAACTTCCAAATCCATCAAGGTAGTTGGAAGAAATGTAGGCTTTGTCGCCGGCAGGGTTTACCACGATGTTCATTTCGTTGGCAGATGTATTTACCGGATACCCGAGGTTGGCGGGTATGGTCCAGTTTCCTGACGAATCGAGGCGGCTCACAAATAAATCAATTCCGCCCATTCCCACATGCCTGTCGGAAGAAAAATAAAGGGTCTGACCATCCGGGTGAATAAAAGGTGACATTTCGGAACCTTTGGTATTGATTATATTTCCAAGGTTTTCGGGCACCGACCAATCGCCGTTATCCTGCAATTTACTGCTCCAGATATCTGATTTTCCAAATCCGCCCGGACGAGTGCTGGTAAAATATAATGTACGTCCGTCGGTGGATAATGTCGGCTGGGTTTCCCATTTTGAGGTATTCAGAACCGGCCCCAGGTTTACAGGCTCCGAAACATTGTTTCCTAAAATCTTGGCGGCGTAAATATCACAACTTCCAAAACCATCTTCGCGATAGCAACCTGCAAAAAGCAAGAACCGGCCATCCGGCGAAATGGTCAAAGCGCCTTCATCGCCGGGTGTATTGATGGATGGCCCCATTTTTACAGCCTTATTCCATTTATTTTCAATAGTTTCGCGATTTGAAAAATAGAAATCCTCACCTCCCCTGCTTGAAGGATTGACCGAATCGCGGCGTGTAAAATAAAGTTGCAACTCATCCGAGCTTACCGAGTTAACATATTCGTGATTGATTGTATTAATACTTCCACCCAGATTTACGGGCTCAAAAGGCACGGGATTTTTTATTGCCTGAAAAGCAAAGTTGCTGCAGGCCAGTAGAAACTTTGCCTCCTCATTGCGTGCCTCGCCCAAATCGCCAAAAGTCAAATACTTCTTGAAGCGGCGCACAGCCAATTGATAATCCTGAGCCTCGTAATATGATATTCCTGAAAAGTACCAGACTTCGGGATATTTTTTTGGATTAATGGCAATAACTTTATCGTAAACTTTAATTGCCTCATCGAATTTTTGTTGCTCGCGATAAACATCGCCCAACAGCAAAAAGGCTTCAATAAATTTAGGGTCGGTGGTGATGGCTTTATTTAAATTCTCTGCCGCAGCGGTGTATTCGAGTAAATTGAACTTCTTGCTACCTTCTTCATAAAATTTGATCGCACGTTTTGAAGTAGTCGAAAGCTCCTGTGCCAGGATTGCATCGGGAAAGACGCCCAGGCAAAACAAGAAGGCACATCCTGCAAAAAACTGATAATCGAAAATTCGCATCAGGCAAAAGATTTTTGAAGTTCAGATTTAGAACAGAAAGCAGGCAAATAAATTGTAAAAATGGGATTTTGGGGGCAAATATTTCACATGTTCCCAGCCCTGAAGGGCTGGGCTATGGAAATTTGAGCGATTGCTGGAATTAAGGAATATTTAAATATTTGTGTGTTTGAAGGGAAATTTTCCATCTCGGGTTTTTCATCACATACCCGATGATAACGGGAGTTACAAAACTTGCCCGGCTCCACTCGGGCTGCAGAAAAAGTTTACATGCCGGATTTACCAAAGGTACAAATTGTTCAGCCCAGGCAATATCACTTTCGTTGAAGATGATAACTTTGAGTTCGTTGGCAAGTTGAAGGATATTTCCAACTGGTGGACTGTTTTTCTTTGGCGACAAGCAAATCCAATCCCATTGCCCAGTAAGTTGATAAGCCCCCGAAGTTTCCAGATAGGTTTTGACGCCCGTTTTCATTAGCTCAGAACAAAGGAAACCGAGGTTATAAAGCAATGGTTCGCCACCGGTTACAACCACAGCTTTAGCGGGTTGGGCAGCAGCATTTGCAACAATTTTTGAAGTTTCGGAGAGTGGATGCAAATCCGGATTCCATGATTCTTTTACATCACACCAGCGGCAACCAACATCACAGCCACCAACCCGGATAAAATAGGCCGCTTCTCCCGTGTTGAAACCCTCGCCCTGTATGGTGTAAAACTCCTCCATGAGTGGCAATAGTTTTCCTTCGGCGAGTAATTTATCCTGTTCAGGATTTTTAGTTTTTGGAATTATCAATTCTCGATTTTTATTTTACGAACCAACGATTTTTCGTCGCTGATAATCTTAACAAAATAAGTTCCTGACCTTAATTTTCCGACAGGAATTAATACGGAATAAGGGGCTGCGCCTTCGGTGATTACGAACTTTTCGGAAGATATTTTTTTCCATCTTTTGTCGCGCAATTCAACCGAAAAATGAGAATCCGGCAAACTTACAACTTCAAATTTGATGGTTTTGGTGAAATGAGCCGGAAATTCGTTCACAACAATTCCTGAAGATTGATAAGTTGATATTTGCTTTTCGGCGCTGAGTTTTAAGGCAGAAGAATTTACCTCAAAAACTGAAGGTGCCACAGATGAATTCTCGCAGGAAAACAAGATTTTATCTTCG
>CAIYZW010001088.1 GCA_903930725.1 uncultured Bacteroidota bacterium | reverse complement strand
CTTTTACAACCTATCCCAAAGAGTTTCTTCTGGGGCTTATTAACTCTAATACCGATTCATTGATTGCTTTCCGTTCGGGGGCATTTATTTCGAATACGGAGGCCATTTATTATCAATTTGGTATTGCCGAAGGCCACGACCATGACCATGTTGCAAATATGCTTGAGGCTTTTACGATCGAATTTCTTAAAAAACGTGGCATCGAAATTATTCATGCAGTTTCTACCGGATTTAACATTGCTGTTTTGAACAACCTGCTCAAAGAAAACGATTTCGTTATTGCTTCAAGCTCGGTACTGATGCGAAAAGTGTTCGAGTAGAAACCTGAAAATGGTGATGGTCTGAGAAATTTGTTTGACGTTATTGGAAAATCAATTATCAATTTGAATTGTTTTAGGAAAAATGGCGAAGTTTATTAATTCAGAATATAATTTTATCAGATTTATATTTTTAACCGATACCCGTTTTTAAGAAGATGAAGTGTAAAACATTCAAATCAGCACTCTTGCAAGATAATTTTATCCCTTGTAATCCTGGACTTTTGTTCCTGATTGTTGTTTTAACCATGTTTTCTGCTCCAGTCAGTGGACAGTCAACCACAGGTTTTTCAGGGTATTTTAGTATCCCAACCGCTGAGTTAAGCCCTGATAAATCGGTGAATATCGGTTATAACCAGCTTAACAGGAAATATTATGGGTTTTATGAAGGAAAATACGACCTTGATGTTGGCTTTATTGATATTGGTTTTTTGCCAATCATGGAGGTTGGGATCAGGATAACACGACCACGGGGTTTTCAAACCGAAAACAAGACTACCTGGGACAGGATGATTGCCTCAAGAGTTTTGCCGGTTAAGGAATCAAAATACTTTCCTGCAGTTGCTGTTGGGTTCCAGGGATTTTTTACAACCGGTGACGATGGTGGAGCGAATTATTTTAATTCGACCTATATTGTTGCCACCAAGAATTTTACAACAGGCTGGTTAATAAATAAACTTGGATTTTCACTTGGCTACGGAAACGATATCCTTAAAGCGAGTACCTACCAGTTTATTGGCATTTTTGGTGGCTTAAAGTTTAGTCCCAAAAATATGGATTACCTGGAGCTAATGGTCGAATATGATGCTGACAAATGGAATGCCGGTGCAAGGATTATTATTCTTAAACACATTATTTTATTGGCAGGTTTTGAGGGCCTGGATTCATTTTCGGGTGGTTTGAGCTATCGCTTTATGTTGCCATAAAACAGTATTATACGGATAATCAAATAATTGCCTGAATTCTTGATAAAGCGTTAGATTAAAACATTGGTTGTTCTGCTTGGTTTTGACCATCGGATTCGTTCAGTTTTAAAGTGGAAATTTGCCTCACCTGTTTTACTTTTAAAAGTCACCACTATCAAATAGGCTCAAAATGAGGACGATTCATAACTTTTTAAAATTATTTTAGGAAAGTGTTCCAAAATGTTCCAAAATACTATACATTTGCACATTATTTACATGATTGTTGGTCGTTGGAAAAAATAATTGTCATTTAAATACCCTTCTTAAGTGAATAAATTGATACAATGGATTTTAAGGCAGATGTCGGACAGGATTTTAAGCCGGTGGGTTATCTTAATTAAGGATATCATTATCATCTGGCTTAGCTTTTTATTTGCCTATGTTATCAGGTTTAATTTTGACCTAAACAAAATTCCGTGGGAGGAAGTTTTTTGGAACTCGGCTAACTTCATCATTATTAGCACCTTATATTTTTTCATTTTCAAATCATACATAGGTATTGTCCGACATACCAGTATCGTTGATGCAGTAAAGATTTTTCAGGCAGTTACTTCAATTGCAGTTACTATGGCAATAATTAGCACAATAGATCTGAAATATTTTAGCGGGCATCATTTTCAGGTTCCACTTTCGGTAATTATCGTCTTTTACCTTTTCGCATTATTTTCGCTTATCTTTACAAGGATTTTTATTAAACTGCTCTACAACAGCTATGTCCGAAAAGAACTTGGCGTGATTAATGTACTTGTTTTTGGAGCCGGCCAATCAGGAATAATCACAAAAAATACACTTATAACCAGCAGTGTATCAGCCTACAAGATTATTGGTTTTATTGATGAAAATGACAGTAAAATCGGTAAATCTATCGAAGGAATAAAGGTCTATCCTCCTTCAGAAATAACAAAAGAATTT
>CAIYZW010001087.1 GCA_903930725.1 uncultured Bacteroidota bacterium | reverse complement strand
TATCCCGTTTAACGAATCGAATTTTAAATTCGACGGGAGCCTGGTAAAAAACCCCGAAGCCATTACTTTAAAGGATGTTGAAGAAGACAAGGAATATGCCTTGCTTATCAGTTCGAATGCCGGCGCCTGGCGTTACCTCATTGGCGATACCATTAAATTTACATCAAAAAAACTTAACGAAATCCGCATTACCGGCCGCACCAAGCATTACCTGAGCCTTTGCGGAGAGCACCTTTCGCAGGAAAATATGAACCGCGCCATCGAAATGATGAGCAACACCCTCAATATCGAGGTAAGAGAATACACCGTAGCCGGAATAAAACATGGAAGCATGTTTGCACATAAATGGTTCCTTGGCACCGATGATTCCCTCGACCCGACTGTAGCCCGAGAAATGATTGATGCCAACCTGAAATTGCTCAACGACGACTACCGCGTAGAAAGAATTGCCGCCATTAAGGATGTTATTGTTGAAGTTTTGCCTTCCAAAGTTTTTTACCAGTGGTTGAAAGATCATGGAAAAGAAGGTGCACAAATCAAATTCCCACGGGTGATTAAATTAAAACAAATCGAAGAATGGGAGACTTACATCAAAAATTTTAAAAAGACAAATTCATAGCTGGATTAAACCATGATACATCCCTTTGTTGAAGGTGCCATTTTAGGTTTAACTATTTCGGTGCTGTTTGGTCCGGCTCTTTTTGCATTGCTGCAAACCAGCATTCACCGTGGCTTCCGGTCGGGAGCGTTGTTGGCCATTGGTATTTTTATAAGTGATGTTACGTTGGTTTTTTTATGTTTTGTTGGAGCAC
This sequence comes from uncultured Bacteroidota bacterium, assembly GCA_903930725.1. Classification (GTDB taxonomy): domain Bacteria; phylum Bacteroidota; class Bacteroidia; order Bacteroidales; family 4484-276; genus CAJATL01. The sequence goes on along the minus strand of CAIYZW010001087.1, from coordinate 2,909 downwards.
TTCAAATTTTAAACAACGAATACAACAAATTGTTTTTTGGGATTGTGAGCGGTTTTTTATTGATTGGTTTTGGGATTGCCACCTATACAAGGAAAATCCAGATCGAAAACGATGCAAACGGCCTGGAAAAGAAAAAGCCCGGTTGGCTCACCTATATTTTAAAAGGGTATTTTATGAATATTGCCAATCCCTTTGCCTGGATTTTCTGGATGGGCGTCACGGTTGGTGTAACTTCAAATTATGGCGAAAAAACCCACGATGCCATGCTCTTTTTTGCTGGAGTGCTTTTCACTATCGTAACTACCGATATTCTTAAGGTTTATGTTGCAAAAAAGCTCAAGCGTTTTCTTAAACCCGAAAACATCAGTAAAATCAATAAATTTGTGGGTGTGCTTTTGTTTGCTTTTGGAATAATAATGATAGTGCGGGTTTTGGCGTATCACTTTAAATGGTTTTAAGAACTGCAGGTCCTAATAATCGTACTCTTCGGTAGGTTTTATGTCTTTGATGTTCAATTGCAGCGATACGTGGCCGTTCCATTCGTTTTCTTCGATGTGATAGCAAATCGAAAATTGTTTTCCGCTTTGAATGATGGGAAGTTTATCGCCTTGCTGAAAAGCAATTCCGCTAACCGGAAATCCTGAAATATCGGGGTGAATAACGCTCAGTTTCAGATGGTTTTTGCCCACTATACCTGCGTAACCGGTATCAACCACACCTTCCGACATAAATGTTGGCGACATATTTTCGGGACCAAAAGGTGCAAATTGCCTCAGGATTTTATAAAAATTGGAGCTGATATTATTCAACTTGATTTTTGCATCAATCTCTATTTCGGGGATTAACATGTGGTCCAGAATGGATCCTGAAACAATCTCTTCAAACTTGTCTCTGAAAGCATCAAAATTTTCCGGTTTTATCGAAAGACCGGCTGCATATTTATGTCCTCCAAAATGTTCGAGCAGTTCGTAACATTCATCAATGGCATTATAAATATCAAAATCCTTTACCGAGCGGGCGGAGCCGGTGATTAAGCCATTCGACTTTGTTAAAACGATGGTTGGGCGATAATAGCTTTCGGTCATTCGCGAAGCAACGATGCCAAGTACACCTTTATGCCAGTCGGGATGATAAACGATGGTTGCTTTTTTGTTGGTGTTTAGCTGATCTTGCGAAATGATTTCGAGGGCGTGCTGGGTAATCTGCATGTCGAGATTTCGCCGCTCGGTGTTAAACTGGTTTATTTGCTGTGCACGTTCAATGGCAATTTCGATGGTGTTGCTGATGAGCAGTTCGACCGAGTTTTTCCCGCTTTCCATGCGGCCTGCAGCATTAATCCTAGGCCCAATCAAAAAGACCAGATCGCTGATGGTTAATTTCCGGTTGAAAACAAATTCTTCTTCAACAAAGCTAAAATCAGATTTCTTTTTGATGTTGCTGTAATGAAGAATGGCGGTAAATGCCGGGCGTGGATTCGAGTTTATCAGTTTAAGACCAAAAAATGCCAGAATCCGGTTTTCGCCGGTAATCGGTACAATGTCTGAGGCGATGCTCACAACAACCAGGTCGAGGAATTTTTCAAGGCGTTTAAAAGGCATGGCATTTCGCTTGGAAAATGCCTGAACAAGCTTAAAACCCAGGCCACACCCCGAAAGCTCTTTATAAGGATAATTACAATCGGGCTGTTTGGGGTCGAGAATGGCGCAGGCGGGAGGCAATGTATCGCCGGGACGGTGATGGTCAACAATGATAAAATCAACGCCGAGACTTGCGGCATAAGTTATATTTCCAACAGCCTTGATTCCGCAATCGAGCGCAATTACGAGCTTAAAATTATTTTCGTGGGCAAATTCAACGCCTGCTTTAGAAATTCCGTAGCCTTCGCTGTAACGATCGGGGATATAAAAATCAATTTCTTTGTAAAGAGATTTCAGGAATGTGTAAACCAGCGATACTGCGGTGGTTCCGTCAACATCGTAATCGCCGTAAACGAGAATTTTTTCCTGATTTGTGATGGCTGATTCGATCCTGTCGATGGCTTTGTCCATATCTTTCATCAGAAACGGATCGTGCAGTTGTAAAAGTTTTGGTCTGAAAAAAGTTTTGGCTTCGTTAAAATCAGTAACGCCTCTTTGAACCAGAAGCGTTGCTAACAAAGTACTTATGTTCAGGGCGCGGGATAGCTCAAGAACTACTTCCTGATCCACTTTTTCTTTTACTACCCAGCGTTTTTCCATCGAAAATTAATTTTTGTAAAGATATGAATATTCAATTCAGTTAAAAGAGTGAATCAAAAATTTTATGAAGAAAAAGTAACCGAATATCTATTAAATAATTGATTTTCAATAAATAAAACCGCTTATTAGATTCAAAAAAAATATTCAAAACCTGTTTTCAAAACAGTCACTAACCAAAACGACAGTCTGGCAAAGCTAAATTCCAAACCTGATGGCTTCAACCGGGTCGAGGCGCGAAGCAACCCAGGCAGGGACAAACCCGGATATTAGTCCAATCAATGTCGAGATGCCAATCCCGATGACAATGTTTGTTTGAGTTAAAACCAATGGGAACGAAAATGAGCTTTGAAGTAGTAAAGTTAAAATGTAAACCAGCAGCAATCCTACAATTCCGCCAAGGATTGAAAGAAAAACTGCTTCAAACAAAAATTCGAGGAGGATAAAATATTTCTTGGCACCAATGGCTTTTTGAATTCCGATGATATTGGTTCGCTCGCGCACCGAAACAAACATGATGTTGGCGATACCAAAACCTCCCACGAGTAGCGAAAATCCTCCGATTATCCAGCCAATAATCGAAATTCCGCTGAAAAACGCCTGCAAGCCCTGGTTTATAACGCTTACTTCGTTGAGGGCAAAATCGTTTTCGGCACCCGGTTTAATTTTCCTGAG
>CAIYZW010001086.1 GCA_903930725.1 uncultured Bacteroidota bacterium | reverse complement strand
GCTTCGTTTTTTGCTTCAATTTCGCGGGTTTTACGCTCCAATTCCGAGGTGCGTTCTTTTACCAGAACGTTTAATTTTCCTTTTTCATGCTCCAACCGACGGCTTCGCCATTTTGCTGTAATGTAAACTAACAAAACAATTAAACCAATCAGCGTTGACCATGCCCACCACGACAGGTACCAAACCGTAAAAACTTCGAATTTGTAGGTGAGCGGCTCGCTCCAAAGGTAATTTCCGCGCTGCTTGGCATGAATGATCAATTCGTAATCGCCGGTTTCGAAATCGGTGTAAATGAGCTCGTTTTTGCCCGAAATATACCTCCACTCGGTATCCTTGCCTTTAAGCATAATTTTGTAGCGAATGCCATCGGTGGGATAAATCGGGCTGATGAAGGTAAAACCAAGATAAGCAAAATTATCAAAACGGCGTTTGTTGAAATCTCGCACCGGCAGCCCTTTTTCGGTGATCGAAAGAAAAACGGGCTTAGGCATATTTAAAGGAAGGGTATTGTTAAAAGTGTACGAAATTCCGGCAAGGGTTCCAACCCAGATCCTGTTTTTGGGGTCGCCGGCAATACAGCGATAACTGATGGTTTTTGAAGGCAGGCCATCGAGATAATCGAAAGTTACAATGTTTTTTCCATCGTATTTGCTAAGGCCATTGCTCGATGCAAACCAGATATTATTTTCTTTGTCAACCATCACAGCCTTGATGTCTTCGTTGGTGAGGTGTTCCAAATCTATCCGCGAAACGTCGTTTCCGCGTACTTTGAGTAATCCGTGATTACTTGCAACCCACATTAATCCGCCCGGATCAAAATCAATATCATTAATAATAAGCGAACCGCTTAATTCGAAAGGGAGGGTTTTGCTGAGATTTACAAACTTTTGCTGCTCGTTATTAAAATAATAAAGGTAGTGGTCGCTGCCGTTGGCTCCCAGAAAAATATAATCAACCGGGGAGCTTTTTATAAAATTTATCCGGGACAAAAGCCCCGATTCTTCGCCAAATTTTGTAATTGTTCCGTCTGTCGAAATTCGTAAAACCCCGGAGAGGTCATCCTGACAAACCCAGATATTCCCAAATTTATCAAAAGTCAACTCATAAACCGATCTTCCATAGCTGCTCAAATCAATGGTTTTTATTACGGCGCCATCTTTAAGCTGTCGTAAAACAGCATGGTTATCCGAAACCCAAATGGTGTTTTTATCCGGCAAAATCCTCAAAATTAAACTGCCCGGCGAACTATAAACCACCTTTGTTTCGAGCGAAAACTGATTAATTGCGAAAATTGTACTTCCGTCGCTACAATAGATCTGATTTGTTTCGTGATCAAAAACCAAATCCTGAATATAATTATGGGTAAGATTATCAAAAGTTGGCTGAAACATTTTCTTTTGCATGATAATGAGACCGTTATCGGTTGCAAGAAGGATATCATGACCATCCTGGATAATCTGATTAATACCTCCGTTAATTTTGAGGTCATTTATTTTTGAAAACTCGAAATTGCCCGCACTGTTTTTTACCGTGAAAAGACCTTTCGACCAGCTTCCCACAAAAATGGTACTATCCGGGTACATTAAAAATGCCGATGCATCAATATCCGGATTTACAATCCTGAAATCCTGCACGGTGTGGCTGTCATTAATTGTAAACTCGCAAACCTGTTGGTTGGCACCAATAAGAATTTTATTGTGCCCGATGGGCAAAACGGCGCTTACATTGGTTAGCGTAAAGTTCAGGTCAATTTGTTCGAGTTTATCGCCTTGCGTATTAAACCAGAATAAATTACCTGTTTGTGAAATAGCGTAAAGGCCATCGTAACCATTTTCGAAAAATGAAAACGAACGATTATAACTTGATGCAAAATTATCGGCGCTTAAGGGATATTTTTTCAACGATCCGTTCCTGTAACGGTAAACAGCCGCATTATCCGAAAACCAGATGCTCCCGTTAAAGTCTTCATACATTTGTTTGGGGTAATAAAGCAAGCTGTCGGTAAGATGGATGTCGCCCTTTAAAATGGTTTTTATTTCCGTTTTCGAAATCTGATAATCAATTTCGCAAAAACTCATGTCGGTGGTTAAGAAAAGACGGCCTTCGTTGCTGCAAAATGCTGATTTGATGTATTTTGTTTCGTGATCGCCGGTACATTCGGTAAACTCGATGCCATTGTATCTGATAATGCCGCCATCAGTGGCGAGCCAGATAAAACCGATCGAATCAATGGTAATGGACTTTACCAGCTCATTTTGAAGGCCGTTTTCCATGGTGTAGCTTTTAAACCGGTAATCCTGCGAAAAAACAGGCTGTGGAAATACCACGTAAACCAATACAAAAGCCAACATGGCCCCTGGAGAAATAATACCAAAGGAAAAATATTTTAAAAGAATAAAGTGCCTTGATTTCATGAAGAAATGATCAGGAAACACGTAAAATTAGTACCCTCAAAAATAAACGAATATTTTAAGGTAGCACAAAATTGATTTGATTTATTTCATATTTTAAAAAAATACCGGAACTTCTGTCAGTATTTATAAATATGTTAATCAATACTTTATCCACAATTAAAATAGGTTTTAACCAACTCCATAACTGCATTATTATCGTTCGCGATTTCCTGCCGAAGTGTTCTGTCGTTTAACTTTTTCAACTTAACCACAACGCTGTCAATAAGGCCTTGCGGGAAAATATTAAGATCGGTGTAAAATTTGGCTTGTTGTTCCAGATATTCTGCCGATTCCCAGCACGAGGCAGGCAGTTGCCTTAACTCTTTAGCTTTGTCGGCGTGTTTCTTTTCAAAAATATTTACATCAACATAGGTTTTCCGGGCATATTCGAGGCTGTTTTCCATGGTCAGTCCAAGACGGGCAGCCACTGTAAGGCCGGCCAGCAAAAGGTAAATATCAGCAGAGCCATCCGGACAGCGAAACTCGACAGTCTGTCGTTCTTCAAAACTTCCTTCATGAGGCTTTTCGTTGGGGTTGGCGTGCAGGTACATATTTTTATTGCCGGTCCATCCCAGCGGAACCCTTACCAAAACCGAGCGGTTGCGGTCGCCCCAGCAAATATTTGTTGGCGCTTCCTGGTGCGGCACAAGCCTGAAATAGGAAGTTGGAATTGTGTTTCCAAAAGCCGTAAGCGAAGGAGCAAGTTCGAGGTAGCCGGCGATTGCTTTTTTGGCTGTATCGCTCAGTTTTCCGTTTTCAACCATCTGGTTTTCGCCGTCTTTCATCAGCCTGGTATGGATGTGAAGACCGCTGCCGGCTTTTCCTACCGTAATTTTTGGCGCAAAAGTTATCGTAACTTTATGTTTAAGTGCCAGGGTGCGCAAAATCCATTTGGCAATCATCAGCTGGTCGGCGGCATCTTCGAGCGGCGACGGAGCAAACTCCAGCTCGTTCTGCTCATATTCCATATTTCCAACGGTAAAGTTTCCAACCTCACAATGGCCATATTTTAAATTACCGCCAGATTGCGCAATGGCAAGCATGGCTTCGCGTCTGAAATCTTCCCATTTGGTAAAAGGCGACGATTCGTGGTATCCGCGCTGATCAACGGCTTCAAAAAGTTCCTGCTTTTCGCTGATGATGTAATATTCGAGCTCGCCCATCACATGAAACGAAAGGCCGGTTTCATCCTGAAGCGCTTTGTGCGCCTTTTGCAGGATGTATTCGGGCGAACTTTCGAGTGGGAGGCCATCTTTATTAAAATAAGAACAAAGGATATCGAGTGCCGGGATTTCGGAAAACGGATTTACAAAAGCGGTGCGGTAACGTGGAACCACATAAAGGTCGCTTGATCCGGCCTCGATGTGCGAAAACAAACTCGATCCGTCAACACGCTCGCCCATGGTAAGAATATCTTCGAGATGTTTGCGGCTGTTGATTACAAAACTGAGGGTTTTTAACCTGCTGTCTTCACCGGCATATCTAAAATTTATCATTCCGATATTGTGATCTTCGGCATAAAGAATCAAATCTTCTTTTGTAAAAAATTCGGGTGATTTGTTGAGGTATTGAACCAGCGGATTGGGGTTCATCAGAATTTTATTCTTCATATCCATAATACGTTTTTTGCTTTTAAAAATGGGCGGCAAACTTAAACATTCCTTTCGAAATATTGGATTGATTTGTTATCTTAGTAACAAGCAGATTGATAATTAGCAAGTTCAATCCGGGGCTTATCTAAAACAACTCAAAATTGGAGAAAAACTAATAGCAGGAGAAATTCATCAGGATAAAATATTTAGCTTTGCCCTGCTTAGATTTTAAGAAAAATCATAAAAAAATACGCAACAATTCATGGAGCAGAAATTATTATTACTTGGAGACGAAGCCATTGCTCAGGGAGCTATTGATGCAGGCTTGTCGGCCATTTTTGCCTATCCGGGCACACCTTCAACCGAAATTACCGAGTACGTGCAACATTCGGCAGCAGCCACCGCAAAAGGAATCAAATCTTCGTGGTCGGCCAACGAAAAAACAGCCATGGAAGCTGCGCTCGGCGTTTCGTATGTTGGCAAACGTGCCATGGTTTGCATGAAACATGTTGGCCTCAACGTGGCCGCCGATGCTTTTGTAAATGCCGGCATGACCGGCGCCAATGGCGGGCTAATTGTTGTTTCTGCCGATGACCCTTCGATGCACTCATCACAAAACGAGCAGGACAGCCGCTTTTATGGCAAGTTTGCCATGATCCCGACTTTGGAGCCTTCAAACCAGCAGGAGGCTTATAATATGGTGTTTTATGGTTTTGAGCTTTCCGAAAAACTGGGTACTCCGGTATTATTCCGCATCACAACACGGCTTGCCCATTCGCGTGCTGCCGTAGCCCGCCGCCAGGTTTTACCTCAAAACGAAATCAGGCTGCCTTCCGATTTGAAGCAGTTTATCCTGCTACCAGCACTTGCCCGAAAAAGATACAAAGGATTGCTCAAAAGCCAGGCCTTGTTTATTGATGCTTCCGAAAACTCGGGAAATAACCAGTATTTTGATGGTGCCGATAAATCGCTTGGCATTATTGCCTGTGGCATTGCCTGGAATTATCTGATGGAAAATTATCCCAACCGCGTAATTCCTTTTCCGGTAATAAAAATTACCCAATACCCCGCTCCCCGCAACATGATCGAAAAATTGGTTGACGAATGTAAGGAAGTTTTGTTGCTCGAAGAAGGCGCCCCACTTATCGAAGAACTATTAAAAGGGATTCTGTCGAAAAACCTGCATATCAAAGGCCGCCTTGATGGAACCGTTCCGCGCGACGGCGAACTAAATCCAAATATTGTGGCTGTG
>CAIYZW010001085.1 GCA_903930725.1 uncultured Bacteroidota bacterium | reverse complement strand
GGTGGTAAGGGTTGCACCAGTACGATCGTAAAGAACGATAGGCGTTGACCAGTTGTTTCCATAAAATCCATCCTCCAATTCGTCGTACGCAATGGCACGTGTGGCGGTTGGGGCAACAAAGGTACTGATCAGCGTTTGTGTCGTAAAATCCATTTCAAAAACCGTGGTATTGGCGGCAGCGCCATAAAAATAGGTGTCGTGGTACGCCATATCGCGCACAGCAGAAACTCCCGGAATTGAGAATAACCCTAGATAGGTGCCATCGGCATCATATTTGCAAAATTCTGTCCCGTTCCATAAACTGGTGTAAATAAAGTTTCCATCGGTTTCAACACCAGCTTCACCGGTGGTATTGCCGCAGGGATACTCGAATAGCAAATCGAATTGATCATCTGATTGCTGGATTCCTCCAAATACTGAGCCCGGGGCTAATTCAACATTTGCGTAAACCAATCCATCAGCCCTCATTCGTGCCGCAAGCCTTGCCTCAGCTTCGATGGCATTGTAAGGTTCCGGCTGAACTTTGGCAGCCATTGGATATTCAACTTCGATGCTGTAGGTTAGGTCTTCGTTGCCAATGTTTGTAATTTCCAGCATGGATTGGGCGCCACCGCCAAACGGTACATACTGGGTTACCGAAGTTGGGTTTACAGCAATTACCGGAATGTTTCCAACTACAATGGTGTAATCTTCAACCTCGCCCCTGGGCGAATTTCCGCAGGGTAGCGGATCGGCAGTCAAGGTCATGCGGATTCTCATGCGGTATTCTCCGTCAGGAGTGTCAGCCTGAGCAATAATTAAACCATTAAAAGTTTCTCCTGAGTTGTAAATATTGGGGAGGATAAATTGCTCATCGCCGGTTCCAAAAGTATAATCTTTGTTCCAGTCCACCCACACGTAAACCTTGTCTGTCGGGTTAGCCAACCCATTTTGAATGGTAATTTCGATGGAACTACCGGCAGCCATAGGAGTTGACATGGAGGTGTAATCGGCCACACCGCCCTGCCAGCCGCTGCTGTTGTTAATATTCCCGCACAAAACAGAGGCAATGTATTCGTTTTCGTAAGAAGTTGAAGCATCGCAGTAAATGCAGCAACCTCCTACAATATTTTTTGTCAGGCAATTGTTCCCATAAACTTCATCGTTTGCAAGCGCCGTGCATGTCTGCAAAATGTAGGTGTGGCCAACTTCGCCAAAAAAAGCTGTCCCGGTAAAAGTATAGTCAATAGTTGCGCCGCTTGCCAATGGGCCAGCAATTGTTCCGTTAAACGGAGTACCACCATCCACAGTATAAAAAACAGGAATATTGCTTTGCGAGGCAGTTCCAAAGTTTTTAACAAGGATCGTTACAACCTCCTCACCCAGATTTGTCCCCGAAACCGGCGATAAAATTTCAATAACTCCCACATCATTTACATGAGGCTGACTACCTTCATTGAGGTAGCCAACAAGATTCCAGTTTAATCCGTAACCCCAGCCTGATAATGATTGCCACGTTACACCATCTAATGAAACCAAATCCCCAAACCCGGCCACTCCCGGACCATCGTCACAGCCGACAGGTAGTTCATCGGCC
>CAIYZW010001084.1 GCA_903930725.1 uncultured Bacteroidota bacterium | reverse complement strand
TCATAATATACTGTCAGCTTTTTCTCCTTTTCATAAGGGATATCTGCTTTTGTAAATTCCATCGCCAATGCTTCCGAATAAACACTTTCCAGAAATCCTGAGCCAAGCTTTTTGTGTACCTCCATACATGCCCCAATAATCTTATAACTTTCTTCTTTAAAAAGTATGTCAGTCATGACTATTGGTGTAATTCGTATTAATTCGTGTAATTTTTGACGAACGCAGTAAGTACTTCCTCAGTATAATCAAACATTTCTTGCGTGAGTCCAGGGTAAGTTCCGAGAAAGAAGGTATTGTTCATTATATAGTCTGTGTTTTTGAGATTGTCAGCGATGCACCAGTTTTTACCTATAAACCCCGGTTGTTTGGTCATATTGCCGGCAAAGAGGTTACGTGTTTCAATTAGTTTCATGTTAAAATACGCGGTAACTTCATCACGTTTGAAAGGAATCCCTTCTTTCAATGTTACAATAAACGCAAACCAGGAAGGATCAGAGTTTTCGGTGGCTTCAGGAAGTAAAAAGTAATCTGGGTATTTCGAAAAAATCCGATACCATTCTTTAAAATTTTCCTTACGGCGGTCACAAAAGTGCGGAAGCTTATCAATTTGAGCTGCACCAATAGCTGCCTGTATATCGGTCATTTTGAGGTTGTAGCCGATTTCGGAGTATACATATTTATGATCGAAACCAAATGGGAGCTCGCCAAACTGTTGAGAGAAACGTTTGCCACAGGTATTGTTTTCGCCACCGGCACAATAACAATCTCGTCCCCAGTCGCGGAAAGCACGTACCAGGCTGGCTAATTGCGGATCGTTGGTACATATTGCCCCGCCTTCGCCGGTTGTGATATGGTGAGCAGGATAAAATGAAATGGTGGAGAGATGCCCGAATGTTCCGGTTTTCTTTCCTTTGTATTCACTGCCAAAAGCATCGCAGTTGTCCTCTATAACCCAGAGATTATACTCATTGGCTAATTGCATTACAGCATCCAGGTCAAAAGGATTACCTAAAGTATGCGCAATAAAAATACAGCGGGTTTTTGGAGTGATGGCTTTACGCATCATTTCAATATCGATATTGTAGGTCGGGAATTCAATATCTACAAATACCGGTATTAATCCATATTGAAGGATCGGAGTTACAGTGGCAGGAAAACCGGCAGCAACAGAAATCACTTCATCACCGGGCTTCAGTCTTTTATCACCGAGCTTTTCGGAAGTCAGTGCTGAAAATGCCAGGAGATTGGCTGAGGAGCCTGAGTTGGTCAACAGAACATGTTCAACATCGAGGAAATCAGCTATTTTTTCGGCAAATTCTTCAGAGAAACGGCCTTCGGTAAGCCAAAAATCGAGGGAAGCATCAATGGCGTTCATTATTTCTTTTTCGTCGAATACGCGGCCGGCATAATTGACACGAGATTTGCCGGGGATAAAATCGGAAGCCTTATGAATTTCGCTGTAAAAGCCTTTAACACTTATACCTGCAATTTTACGAAGTACTGCACTGATTTTTGTTTTCTTTAGGATAGCGACTTTATGCCGGGCAATCCTTTGAGGATTTATTGTATGTAATTTATCACAACGTATTACACTTTCATGCTTTATTGTACCTGTCTGAAGATCCGATTGGTTTAAAACTACAGCGAAATCGCTCCAGATGTAGTTTTCTACTTCCGAAGTAATATATGCAACTATCAAATCAT
>CAIYZW010001083.1 GCA_903930725.1 uncultured Bacteroidota bacterium | reverse complement strand
AACGATTATTACCATCGTAAATTGACGGTAACCCGATTAAATGGTTTGATGGTACTATTTTCAATATTAAATCCTTGGGATTTCCTTCGAGGTAAACTTTAACCAGCCCTTCGTTTAAAAAAATAATGTGCGAGGCAAATGATCCTTGTTTTCCTATTATTTCACCCTTCTTGAAGTTGACAACCAAACGATTAGCATCCACCAAATGCTTTTCATCTTCGGTAAGCAAATCAAAACATGAAAAATGAGTACTTTCCAGAAAACACGAAGTACCGTATGATTGATTAAGCATAAAATCGAATTTGATGCAAATTTAACATTTATCACATGATGTCAAAAAAAATGATTTAGATCAGTTTTTGACTGTTGTAATCTCAGAAAATAACCCAGCAAGACTGAATCAAAGCTAAAGAAACTGTTTCATCCGAGATACCCAACGATTGTCTCCTCATCCTACTTCAGGCTAACATCAAATAATCAAAATCTTATTTCTCAGAATACACATCAGCATCTCATTTTGTGCTTGATTATCTGGATACCAGGGATGTTAAAATCCTCGAAGGTGGTTATAATCATTGGGTTCTTGATGCCTCGAATCCTTTGGCAAAGTAAATTTATTTTGAAGATTAGGTATTTTGAAACTTCCGGGTGTATTCTTCGGAAGTTTTATCTTTTTTATTTGAGAATTTATCTAAATTTGCCCACACGACATAAATGGATTTCTAAGTTTTATTAAGATATTGATAATCATAAAAATAGCTACCTATGAAAGAATTTGACACTATTGACGATATCCTCGATTTTGCCATCAATGCAGAACAAAATGCGATGGATTTTTATTTTGAATTGGCCAATGGATCGAGAAATGACGAGATGAAACAAGTTTTTACCCAATTCGCAAAAGAAGAAATGGGACACAAAGCAAATTTGCTCAGGATAAAAACCAATGGTACTTTTACAGTTAAAAATGAAACTGTTATTGATTTAAAAATGAGTGATTATCTTGTTGATATTGAGCCGACTCCAAATATGTCGTACGAGCAGGCCCTTGTAATTGCCATGAAACGCGAAAAAAACGCATTTAAACTTTACACCCATTTATCGGCAAAAGCGCCCAATGCCGAACTAAAAAAGATATTTCAGTCGCTGGCTGTGGAGGAATCAAAGCATAAATTACGTTTCGAATTAGAATACGACGAGTTCATTTTGAAGGAAAACTAAGATGTAAAATAAAATTCGGAACCCGGGACGATGTTCCGGGTTTTATTTTTCTGAGAATCAGATAAAATGAATGAAATTTCCTAAAAGACGGTTTAACCGCGGGTAAAAACCCAATTGTTTTCGGTGCTCATCAGGTGGTTAAAATTGTAGCCATCTTCATCAAAAAGTTTGAGGCTTTCCACATCTTCCAAACGGTTTTTGATAATAAACCTTGCCATCGTTCCCCTTGCTTTTTTTCCATAAACAGTCAGGAAGCGGTACTCGCCGTTAGAAAAATCTTTAAAAAACGGCGTCACAATTCTGCATTTGATTTTGGTGGTATCCAAAACACCGGAATATTCAGCCGAAGCAAGATTGATAAGATATTTATGTTGGTTTTCCTCGATTGCCTGATTGACGTTTTTGGTGATTTTGTCTCCCCAAAAGGCGTAAAGATCTGACCCTTTCCGGGTTGTAAGTTTAGTTCCCATTTCGAGGCGATACGGCATAATGAGGTCGAGCGGTCGCAAAGCTCCGTAAAGCCCCGACAAAATCAACAGATTGTCCTGGGCATACAAAAGGTCGGCTTCTTCAAATTCATTGGCTTTTAAACCATTGTAAACCTCTCCTTTAAAGGCAAGGACCGCAGGTTTGGCGTTTTCGGGCGTAAAAGGAAGGTGCCAGTCGAAATATCTTTTTACATTTAAATCGGAAAGTTTGAAATTGATATTCATCAAAGTTTGCAAATCGGATGGCGAAAACTTTTCTAAGACTTTAACCAATTGCTCAGTTTCTTTAATGAATTGAGGTTGAGTAAAATACTGTGTTTTTGGTGTGAAAGTAAAATCGAGGGTTTTTGATGGGGAAACGATAATGAGCATGTTAACAGATTTTTAATTATTAACGGTTGCGCCGGTGTCAAGTTCCCGGAATGGTTTTACCAGGGATCGAAACCATTTGAAGGAGAAACTCCAAAATTATTAAAGCCTGGTTGGCCAAAACTGCCTACCGAATAAGGATTGTAGGGAGTATTGCCTTTTCGTAAACCAATCTCGGCACCAAAATGCAGATTTTCGGTCACTTTGTACTGAAAACCAAATGCAACGCCGCCGCCATCAAGGTCGAGGGCATGTGGACTAATCTGTGGTTCATTAAAGTGGTAAATTTCCTTGTACCCTTTTGCATTGATCATCAACCGGTTGTTAACCTGGTACTGGCCTTCGGCATAAAGAAATGTCTGAGTAATGTTGTTGTTAAACCTTATGGTATTTTCGAAACCATACGGACTTAAGTAGCTGATAAAGTTTGAATTACTGATGGTTGCTCCAAAGTTTACACTAAATTTTGGCGAAACTTTGTACTTAACATGTGGCGAAACATAAACTCCGAATAGGCTTCCATTTCCGGAACTTAAACCAATGCTGGTGCCCATTTCCAATCCAAAACTGACTTTTTTATTAACTGTTGATGGAGGCAAAACAGGTTTAAAATTGAAAGGCCGGACTAATGACGAATCGTGAGTTGCAGCAGCGGGAAGGGTATCCGGTAAATTCTGGCCTGCCAATAATATCGCCCAAAGGAAGCCGAACGAAAACATAAAGAGTATTTTTAAATTCATAATACTTGTTTTAGCCTTACAAAATAAATCAAAAGTAGCTAATTGTAGATTGTTTTGCAAACTTATGATGGAAAAATAAACGCAACTTTCAGTTTTTTGTTTTGAAATTTCCAAATGCGCTACCGGGACATTTGCACATTTTGGACTAAAATATTCATTAGCCAGGCGGAAAAGAATCACAAACCAAAGGTTAAATCTCCTTAAAACATATTTAAGTATCTTAGTTTAACAATTTTTATCAATGTGCACATTATCGCAAATCATTAGATTTGCGGTTTGATTATCAAAGACTTTACCATAGTCTTTTGTAAATTCTTGAAATTGACAATAATAATCACTAATACAATCACTTGTGGATATTAGCACAATCGACACCACCACGCTCGACGGAAAGCGTTTTTACTACAGTTTTCTGGCCGGAGCACAGCGAATCTTCGACCATCAGGGTTATCTTAACAAAATCAATGTTTTTCCGGTTCGCGATGCCGATACCGGAACTAACCTGGCGTCAACAATGCGTTCGATTGTTGATACTTTTATCCCTACAGATAATTTTTCGGCAACGGTAAACGCGCTTGCTGATGCAGCGCTGATTGGTGCGCGTGGAAATTCAGGGATCATTTTTGCACAGTTTCTCTACGGTTTCAGCAGTGAGTTTCATGGCGAGGAAACAATAAATGTACAGAAATTTGCTGCTGCCATCAACCGTGGTGTGAAGGCCTCTTATGAAGCAATTTCCAATCCAGTTGAAGGCACAATGATTTCTGTTATCAGAGAATGGGCGGAAAATATCGAAACATTAATCGAAAAAATTGACGATTTTAACCAGCTCATCATTGCTTCATACGAAAAAGCACTCCAGGCTTTGCTCGAAACTACCAAAAAACTTGAAGTTTTGCGTAAGGCAAATGTGGTT
>CAIYZW010001082.1 GCA_903930725.1 uncultured Bacteroidota bacterium | reverse complement strand
CTTTGGCAAATACACAAAGGTCGAATCGGCAGCAACAACAGGTTCCTGATGACGGCTAGCACAGCCCGTGAAAAGAAGCATCAAAACGAGATACGAAATAATGGCGAAATACAGAATTTTCATCCTTTTCATACTTTCATGTTTTTAAATCATCCGGATGAAATAATTCTTACTGCGGAGTTTTACACCATAAAACCACTTGCAAAGCGGAAGCATAATAATAAGCATCACTGCAACACCAATCAACGAAGCAAGTACTTCGCCGTCGCGGTAAAACAGGCCTGTTCGTTTAATAAACACGCCCATAATGGCAATGTGCATGCCGTAGAAAAATAGCGGTACTTTGCCCGGAATGCTGAAAATTACGAGAATTTTCGGTGCTACTTTCCCGATAGCTATAAATCCGGCCACACCCAAAACCACGAATCCAAAAAACCATAGGCTGTGATAAAGGCTCGGCGGGTATTTCTGATCGAATAAAAATGAATAGGATCCAAAATCGGAAAAAGGAAAAATATTACCGTATCCGCGACCCATCCTCACAACAATTGCCAGAAGTATTGCTGCAGAGGCAATTCCAAGACTCATTAAAATCCGCTGTTTGTCGGTCTTCCAAATCTGGAGCCAGCCAGTTGCCATGCCCGAGCCTATAACTGCCAGCGCAAACCAGGGAATTACCGGATATTTATTAAAATCGCCGGCATCAATAAATGTTTGCATCAGAACCCGTTCAAAAGTAATTTCGGGGTTGTAACCAATATTAAGCAAAAGAGGGTGGATAGCAAGTATGAGGAGTCCGATAAAAATCCGCACCAGCCAGTTTAGTTGCATAATCAGCGTAAGCAAAATCATCGAAATGCCGATGCATGCAATAATCCCGATATGATTTGGCTTAAATTCACTAAAGCCACCCCAGGACGAATTGACCCAGGTAATTTGAATAAGAATAAGAAAAAGTCCGCGCTGAATCAGTTGCCAGCGGATGGTCCATGGAGCAATTCCTTTTGAAATCCGCTGATTATACGACCACCAGACCATTGCTCCTGCCATCATCAGAAAACCGGGGGCGCAGAGATAGGAAACGTAGCGAAGTGTAAATTGTCCCCAGGTATCGAAAAGCGGGTCAAGTGGATCTATCTGTTTCCAGATGGAATTGAAATAGTAGGAAGCATGGTCAACAAGCATCAAAATGACGATCAAACCACGAAACTGATCAATAAATAGAAATCGTTGCTTTACCTCGGGGATGCCTGTCATTTTTATTGTGGGATGGAGATGACAATTATACCTTCGACTTTATCGGCAACATAAACATATTTATCGTCAAAAACCAGTCCCAATGCATACTCGGTTTCGATAATTCCTTTCAGAAATGGTTTTTCAACATCAGTAACATCAATAACCTGAAGGCCGCCCAATTCGGTGGCCATGTAAATTTTGTGGTCAAAATATTTCAGGTCTTTGGCGTAGCCGATGCTGTCGTAGCTACCAACGATTCTGGGGTTGAGGGTATCAGAATAATCAATAATCTGAAGACCGGAGGTACCACAGGCCAAAAAGGCCAGTTTATCTGGTTCTGAAATCACAACCGATTCGGCATAGCCGGGAGTATCGCACCAACAAACCAGCGGATAAACCCCGAATCCTTCCTGAAAATCGGAAATATTGAAAATAGATAAACCCATTTCGCCGCAAGCAACCATTAAATTGTTGCTATCGGCGGTGGTGGTTAACCCGTAAGCATAGCCATTTGTGGTCAGTCCGCCCCGTATATCAGGTTCGGTAGGGTAACTTATTTCGGACATTTTAATGCCTTGTTCGCTGATTGCAGTAAACAAATAATTTCCCAGAACGTGAATATTGCGTGCCGGTTTCATGTCCAGGTTCGAAACAGTGACAATAGGTGCCCACGGATTTGCAATGTTAATAACATTTACACCAAAATCGCCGGCGGCCAGAAATACAACACTGTCTTTCATTGCAACTTTAACGGAATAGCCTCTCACCCCATCGGAAGTTACCGAAACAGTTTGTGGGTTTTTGGGGTCGGCAACGTTAACAATCAGCAATCCGCCTTCGCCCTGGGCAATATAAAGCAAACTGTCTCTTTTCACTAAATCCTGAGAATATCCCGGTGTAGCTAACTTTGCGACAATTTTATAACCACCCGAAATATCAATTGGGTCTATTGGTTTCAACGATTCAGGGTCGTTTGGCTTGCCGCAACTTACTAAAAGAAGCAGAAGTCCAAAAAAGATCAAATTAGGTAACGTATTAATTTTCATTTTGTAATTATTTTTAATCTTCACTAAATATATTTCTATGGTTGATAGCTTGTTGTAAACGTTTAATATTTCAGGTTATAATCTATCTCAATCCCAACCTGGCCCTGGCGGTAATCTTTTTCGATCGAAACATACTCGCTGTTGATATCAGAAGCAGTGTTCGAATCCCGTCCAATCCACCGGTAAAATGCTGAAAAATTGAACGATTTGCTAAGTTTAAGATTATAGACAAAGTTCAGGCTCACGATTTGATCAACACGTCCTGCATGTTCGGGGTCTAATTCGATGTAATTGTCGGTGGTAAAATACCGTTTTTCGAAACCTAAAGTCGCATCAAGGCTTTGCTTATGTTTCAAAACTTCGGGCATCTGCCACCCAAGAACCAATACAAAACCATCCTCATCAAAATCGGCATTCGAGTCGTCCGAGTTTTCGGATGTTTCGCCAGGCTGATCATAACCCTGGGCATCTGATTTTGTAAAAACATAGCCAAGCTCCATTTTGAGGTTTTTATGAAGTGGCTGGATGAGCCTGAAAGCAAATGAAAGATCCCTGGAGTCGTACTCGGTAAAGTGTTTGTTATAATAATAATTGGCCAGGCCAAATGTAATTCGTACTCCTGTATTTTTAAAGAAAGTATTGGCAACATAAAAACTGTACATGTTTTTGGAAAATCCCATCGGCTGAAAGGTAACCGGCGTATAACCATAAACTTCCACCCAGTCGTCGTCTCTGAAGTGGCGGATATAAAAATCGGGGACGTAGTTGTATGAAAGCTTAAAACTGGCACGTTTTGTAAAAAACTGGCGATATCCCAAAGTAAAGGAACTCCAGTTTTTGATGTCGTTCACCATGTAAAATTTAGGATTAAATTCGGCAGACAGTTCCGATTTTAACTTCCCGACAAGGCGATAACTGGAAACAATTTGTAAAGATGGATTCAAGATAACATCATCGTAAGTTTCGATATGAAACCTCCCCGGATCCTCATTGTTCATGAACCTGTCGAGGTATTTTTGGGAATATTTTAAAATATTATCGTCATAAAAGGTGGCCAGACCAAAATTAACTTCAAGTTCGGGTACCTTTTTCTTTTCCTTTTTTTGGGCAAACGCAGCATGATTAGCTAAGAAAAGAAAGATAATAAGCAGAATTAATCCCGGTGTTCGGGGAAATATGTTAAAATGAAGCGTGTGTATTTTCATGCGCATAATTTTTGTTTTCAAATTTAAACCGGATTTCCCGATAAATCTACTTTTCGGGTTTTACATCTTTTTTGGGTAGTAAAAAACGGCTTAAAACCGTATTTTTATCTTTATCCAAAGGAACAAACTCGTAAAGATGTTTCCCGGCAGGGACAGTAATCACAAATTCGCAGGCTTTCCCTGGAACCATGGTTTTATCATCTTTATATGCGGCAATTTCCGACAGACGGGTGGTTAACTGATACGTGTTTATAACTTTCCCGTTTTCTTTTACCTGAATCCGGTAATTCACCCTTCCGCGCATCTGAAAATGATATTCAACGCGGGTTAGCACGCGCATTTCGGTGGGTCCGTTAACTTCAATTTTTACTGGTTTTTCCTCCGAAGCCCTAAAATAAG
>CAIYZW010001081.1 GCA_903930725.1 uncultured Bacteroidota bacterium | reverse complement strand
CCTATAACGCTGTTACAAATCAGATGATCAGCAACTCGCGACAGTTCCATAATTAAAATCCTGAGATAATCTACCCGTTTTGGGATTTCGACACCAAGAAATTTTTCTACGGTCATGTGCCAGCCCATGTTGTTGAGCGGTGCGGAGCAATAATTTAACCTGTCGGTTAGTGGAGTAATCTGGTAAAATGGCCGGCGTTCGGCAATTTTTTCAAAAGCGCGGTGAATGTAACCTATGGTTTGTTCGGTTTCTACAATAAATTCTCCATCCATCAGCATAATGTTCTGAAAAACACCATGTGTTGCTGGATGGGTTGGTCCGACATTAAGCGTATTATATTCCTTATGCTCGGTCGAATCAATTAAATCTCTTTCCCAATAATCCGTTTCAAGTCCTTTTGTCATAAAAATTTGTCAAAATCCAAAATCATATCTCATAACTCATCACTTATAACATCTTCCTCATCGTCCAAACATCGCATCATTTTTATCTTCACGAGTCTGGTCTTCAAGCGGAAAATCTTTTCTGAGCGGAAAATCGGTCATTTCATCAACATTTAAAATCCGCGTCAGGTTAGGATGTCCATCAAATTGAATCCCGTAAAAATCATACGTTTCGCGTTCCATCCAGTTGGCAGTGGGCCAAATGGTTGTTGCTGTGGGTAAAACCGGATGAGTTATGTTTGTGGCTGTTTTGATGCGAATCCGGTGATTATCAACAAAATTATGCAAATGATACACCACGCCAAGTTGTTCTTTTTCGGGATAATGCATTCCGCAAAGCGTTGTTAAAAAGTTGAAATTCATCTCCTTATCATCGCGAAGGAATAAAAGAAGATCATAAATCGCATCCTTATTTACAGTAATACAAAGCATATCCGTGATAAATTCGTGCATTTCGATGGCTTCACCAAATTGCTGGTTTAACTTATCGAGAACTAACTGGTCGCGGCTTGTATTGATTTTGTACACGAATATTTAATTTATTATTTCTAAATTTTTATTGAATGTTTTCCCGGTTTTCGTTTGATGAAAACCTCAGTTTGTCATTCGATCCCGTAATGTTTCATTAAATCATCATATTCTTTTGAATTTCTCCGGCGCAGTGATTCATTGCCCACCAAATCCTGAATTTTCAGGATTCCGTTTATTATTTGCTCAGGGCGTGGCGGACAACCCGGTACATAAACATCAACAGGAATTATGCGATCGATGCCTTGTAAAACGCTGTAAGTATCGAAAATACCACCGCTCGAGGCACAGGCACCAACAGCAATAACCCACTTAGGTTCTGCCATTTGGATATATACTTCCCTTAAAACCGGCCCCATTTTTTTCGCAATGGTTCCCATCACCATCAGGAGGTCGCTTTGACGGGGCGAAAAGCTTAAGCGTTCAGAGCCAAAACGCGCCAGGTCGTAGTGCGAACCCATGGTTGCCATAAATTCGATTCCGCAACATGAAGTTGCAAAAGGCAAAGGCCATAACGAATTTTTACGTGCCAAACCAACAGCCTTCTCGAGGGAGGTAGCAAAAAAACCTTTGCCTGAAAGGCCGTCAGGTATTTCGGAAACAGTTGGTATGGTTTTTTGATTTTGTTTTTCTGACATAAAAAAGGGTTTAAAACTGGTTATCGCTTATCCCATTTTAAAGCGCCCTTAAGAATAATGTAAATAAAACCTGCCAGGACAAGCATCATAAATACAAACATTTCGATAAAACCTTCTTTACCAAAATATTTGAAATTTACTGCCCAGGGGTACATAAATATGACCTCAACATCAAAAAGTACAAAGAGTATGGCGATGAGAAAATATTTAACCGAAAACGGGCTGCGGGCATTACCCAGTCCCTCTATTCCACATTCAAAATTCTCTAACTTAGCTTTTGAAAAGCGTTTAGGCCCAAGAAAATGCGTAACCACCATTGTGGTTATTACAAATCCAAGAACAACAAAAGACTGTATCAAAATTGGTATGTAATCCTGCGGCATTTTTCAAAATTTATTGTGAATCCATTAACGGTGGTATTTTAAAGTTGTTCAAATGGGCATAAAAAGAATCAATAATTGTTTAATTGTTTTTATGATCCTCATTAAACCGCTTCAGTCTTTCCTCCAATGCCGGGAATTGCGACCGTTGAACCAATGAAACACAGGCACGGATTCCTTCGTGGCGTTCGCTTCCGGTGATATCGAGGGTTATGGCGGAGATACCGTAATAAAGCATTTTTTCCATTAAATCAGAGCCTGAAAATCCAGGATAGGCGAAAGTAAAATAAAAACCATCGGCAATAGGCTCGTTTTCGTCCTTGTCGTAAACAATCTCGAAGCCGTTATCGGTGAAAAGCTTTTTCATGATGTGTGCCTTTTCACCATATTCTTTTACAACTTCCACAAAATCCAATTTGCCTTCGTTTGCTGCTTTAAGAATTGCCGCCAAAGCATACTGTGAAGAGTGGTTCGTTCCCGAACTGAGCGAATAAAGCGTCCCGTAAATCATTGCATGCCCGACGTTGTCGAAGCGATAATACCGCAACAAATCAGGCGCAGTTGTCTGGAATAAAATGTCCGAAAGCACCATCATCCCAATTCGCTCGCCGGCATAGCTAAATGCCTTTGAACTCGAAATAAGCAGGATGAAATTTTTGGTGTATTTGGCCACGGTTGGCTGATATGGTGGTTGCCCCGGTTTTGAATAATCCTTGCGGAAATCCATGGCAAAATAGGCAAGGTCTTCGATTACGATAACATCATATTTGTTGGCCAACTCGCCGATAATCTGTAATTCCCGTTCGGTAAAACAAATCCACGACGGATTATTGGGATTTGAATATAAAATGCTGCAAATGTTTCCTTTGCTCAGATATTGTTCTAATTTTTCTCTTAATTTTTCGCCACGGAAATTATAAACATCAAAAGCGTAATAGCCTTGTCCCATCACGCGAAGCTGCTGTTTGTGAACCGGGAACCCGGGATCAAGAAATAGTGTTCCTTCGCGTTCTTCGTGCATTCTGTTTAATGTCATAAAAGCAGCAAAACTGCCCTGCATCGAGCCAACCGTGGGCAAACAACCTTCGGGGCTTACATCAACATCAAGGAAGTTTTTTACAAATCTCGAAATTTCATATTTAAGTGGCTGGATGCCAAATATGTCGGGGTAAATTGCAGCTACACCTCTGTCCAAAGCTGCTTTTTGGGCATCAACGCCAATTTGTGTCGGAGGCAGGCCTGGAACACCCATTTCCATCCTGATAAATTTTTCGCCTGAGGCTGTTTCGATGTTATCAATCAGCCTTTTTATTTCACGGATCGAACCCTGTCCAACATTTCTTAAGCCGCTTTCTTTAATTATTTGAGCAACAATCTCAAAATTAATAGGTGTATCTTTCATAAAATCAATTATTTGTATGACTTGTATTCGTAATTTTTAATGTGTTAACAAAAGTAGAAAAATTATTATTCTAACCTGCTTTTTAAACTTGCCCACGATAATAAAATTCCTAGGACAATTCCGAGCAAAGCAGCAAACAAAATCCTCGTCCCTGCCGGAAGCAAAAAAGTTATGGTGTGTACCGGAATCCAGAAAAGTGGAATTGTTTGTTTAAAAACAAAATTCCATTGAACCTTCCAGTTGATTTCTGACATTATTTTGCCCACATTTATAGGTTTGAAAAATCCCTTCAAAGTGCCGCCGGTGTTCACAATATGTGAATCGGTAATTTTGTGAATCGTCATAAAAACCGGAGCAAAAAAGGTGTTCATGGTCACACTAACCGTAAATGCCGTTATAAGCTGTAATACCGAAAAAGTGGTAAAGAAATTCTGCCTTAAAACATCGGCGGGGTTTTCCGAAGGGAAATCTGCACCCATCAAAGCCAACATCCGGGGAGCGCCTTCGCCAAAAATGATAAAAGCCATTTTTATGGCGATCCCTAAAAATCCCCAAACAAGCGCACGTGGCATTATTCCAAAACCATTTTTCATGTATTGGCCAGTCCTGATCCGTAAACCAATGATTTCGCCAAGTGTTGACAGAATGGCAAATTTGATAAAACTGATCAAAAACGGGTGATCGGTATTGAAACGCTCGTAAAATCTAAAAACCTGATCTGAAAGAAAAAAAGGAACAAACAACAAACACACGAAAATGATAAAAATGAAGTCCTGTTTTTTCATATTTGGCCAGCTAATTATTTTTGCGGCAAACATAGTTTTTTACCCTGAAAATTTAATCTAAATTTTTGAACTTTGGTAAATTCGGAACCAGTCTATCCAAAGGGTTAATTTTGGAGTCTTTGGAATATTTAAGGCAAAAATGCGTTAAAAACAAATTAAAAACGGTTTTAAAATGCCTGCGTTAATGAATTTCAAACTCACGGTCCTACTCATTTTCCTGTTGGTTTTTGGTTTATTTTCTTGTAAAAAGGAGGATACCAAGGATTTTGTAAAACAAGCCAAAATTGCTGCCGAATATATTAAAACTGAAGATAATATGGCTGATTTGTTTGTGCTTTTCCACAAAGCTTTGCACGATACAACACTCATCAACACCGGCGAAGCAACAATTGACAGTGCCCTGGTTCTTTACAATCAAAACGGTGGTTCTGCAGAATCTCAGTTTTCGTTTGATTTTGGAAATGATGGAATCGACTGCCCCGATGGAAAGCTAAGAAAAGGACTGATTACCGCTGTTTTAAATCATCCGTTCGACCAGCCTGATGCAATTTTTACAGCCACTTTTACAAATTACATGGCCGACAGTTTGCTGATGCAGGGTCAGTTTTCGTACAAAAATACAGGCGAAACGGTTGGCGGGCAACTTAAGTACGAAATTGCGATGGAGGTCTCTTTTTTCTCAGAACTGATAAAAACATTGACAATCAGTGCACAACGTGAACTATTTTGGAAAAGTGGGTACGATAAACCTTACAAAACCATAAACCATGTTTTTGCCATGCCTGGCGGTGCTTCGGCTCAATATTTTGGTTTTGAAGGAAGCAGCCTTCCATTGACCACCATAACCACGACAATTACCAACAACTGGATTATTCAGGTTTCATGCTTCAATTCCATTAAACAAGGCGCATTTGAGGTTAGCCTGAATGATGGCCTGGTTACTGAAATTCTGACCGGTGAATTTATTGATGTTGATGAAGATGGTTGCGCCGACAAAATTATTTTTAAAAGCTCCGATAATAATTTCGGATTTCCTTATTACTTTTGACGATAGAAACCGGAACTTTCGAGTTCTATAAAATTCTATCGTATGAAGAAAAATCATTTAACACCTTTATTAAAAATTAAGAGCTTTTATTCATTGGCTCTATTAGCGGCAGTCATTTCGTTGTTTGTTGTCTCCTGTAACAAATTTAGCGAAGACTTCGATTTTAACAAAGTCGTTGTGCCGGACTGGAACCCCGAATTTGCGATACCGATGGTTAATTCGACATTTGTGCTCGCAGATTTTTTTGGCGATTCGGGAATTCAATACATCAAAACTAACCCCGATAACTCACTGAGTTTGGTTTACACATCAACTGAGATGTTTTCGCAAAGAGTCGAGGATTTCGTTAACATTCCCACGCAAAGTTTTAATTATCAAAGTCCGTTTATTGTACCACCATTGCCGCAGGGAACTTCGTTTGAAGTTTCGCTGGAGTTTCCTATTCAGCTTATGGCGGGTTCTCCCGATCAACGGCTGGATAGTTTAATTCTGAAAAACGGCAGTTTGCACATTGCCGGACAAACCAACCTTAACAGAGATGTTACTGAGCTTACAGTAAAAATTCCTGAAATTATTCACAAAACAACAGGTGAGCCGCTAATCATGCTCATTTCGTTGAATAATCCCAATCAACAGTCAAACGTGACGTATGATTTAAATGTCCCGATAGGCGATTACAAATTCATTTTTGATAATATCGGCGCATCAACCAAAAACCAGATTACCATACAATGTTCATTGAGAATCGAGGGGGACGATAATCCGGATTTGTCGCCGTATAATTTTAGTATCAATGGGAGTTTTTCTAACCTCGATTTTAAATTTTTGTTTGGATATCTCGGAACATATAATGTTTCGCTCAGCGATTCGCTTTCGATAAGTTTATTCGACAAAACCATCGGAGGAGGTATTGAAATAGGGCAGGATGCTGTTGATTTATTTGTTGAAATAAAAAACCCGATCGGTATGACCATAGCTTTTGGTACCGAATATTTTTATGCAACTTCCAAAGTTAACACTCCAAACAAAGTAGATATTAATTTTATAGGCACCGGAAATCAAAACAGTTTTCAGGTTGATGGTCCTGATATCACGCAAGTTGGTGAAATTATTGAAACCCATCTCGATTTTGGTGATAACAACTTCTCTGAGGCTTTCAACATCGCACCCGAAAATCTTTATTACAAGTTTGTTGGAGAAAGCAATCCTGATGGTGATTCACTGGCGTCAAATTTTGTAACCGACACAAGCCGTATTTCGATGACTGTTGGAATTGAGTTAAAGCTTTTTACGGCAATTAAAGAATTTAAAATCCAGGATACGCTCGATTTTACATTGAATGATGTGCAGCAAATCGAAAATCTACTGGTCAGAATTAATGCCACCAATGGTTTCCCGCTCAACGCAAATGTGCAGCTCTACTTTGTAAACAGCAATTTTACTGTTCTCGACTCACTTATTACCGATCCTAACCTTACAATATTACCAGGGGCTCCGGTAAGCGGTGCACCAGATTACAGGGTTACCGAACCGGCACATAAAATGACAGATATAATTCTTACAAGTGAAAGGATTCACCTCATCCTTGATGCAAAAAAAATGATTGTTCGTGCCGGGCTTTCGACAACCAACGAGCAGTTAATTAAAATATACAGCGATTATTCGCTTCAAATTCAGATAGGTACGATTGCTGGCATTAAAATTAAAACTAATTAGGAGGGTTTATGAAAGCGAAAATTACAAGAAACACCATAATAAAACTGATCGTTATCATTTTATTTCTTGGAATAGCCACACCGGTTGTATTAGCTCAGGCCGATCGTTCGATGTACTTTTTACCTATCTTACCAAATGCACGCATTGTCAACCCGGCAATTTACCCGCAATACAATTTTTATATCGGGGTTCCTTTTCTTTCATCAGTAAAAACAGGCATTGAAAACACCTTTATTTATGAGGATATTTTCCAAAAAAGGGGCGACTCTCTTTACCTTGACAGAGAATATCTGCTCAGCAATCTTGAAGATAAGAATACTGTTAACCTAAACTTTTCGGAAGAGATCCTAACTTTTGGGTTTAAAGCAAGGAAAAATTATTTTCATTTCCGGATTGCTGATATTATCAACTCAAATGTTACCATTACCAAGGACTTACTGCGCTTTGGTCTTTATGGCAACGGAAGCGACTATTATATGGGTAAAACCATCAATTTGAGCGGCAATGCTGTAAACCTAACTTATTACAGAGAATTTTCGTTAGGTTTTACCCGGCAGATTAATCCGAAAATTAATGCTGGTATAAACCTGAAATACCTGCAGGGAATAGCAAACGCCTATACCAAAAATCTCGACGTTACCATCGAAACCGACCCTAATGATTTTACAATTACAGCAAAATCGAATATTGTTTTACACTCCTCGCTGCCTGGAAATGATGGGAATGACATTAAGCCACTCGATGTTTTTACAAATACCGGAAACAGTGGCTTTGCGATTGATTTGGGTGGTAGTTATGTTATTGACGAAAAATTTACTGCTTCGGCAAGTTTATTAAATCTTGGCTCGATAAACTGGAAGGAAAATCTCAAAACCTACAAAACCGAAAATCCTTCTGAGTCGTTTGTTTTTGATGGTTTTGACCTTAATGATTTTATTAGTGACAAAGAAATTAACCAGGAAAAAATTACTTCAATTCTCGATTCGATAAAGGATGAACTCGGAATTATTGAGGTTAAAGAATCGTATCGCTCAAAAACGCCTTCAACTATGATTTTAAACCTTGATTACAACCTCACACAAAAAGATCAGTTTGGCTTTATTTTCGGATCTCAATTTCTCGAAAAGGAGGTGTGGCCAACGGTTTCGTTGGGTTACACACGCAAGTTCAACCGTAATTTAAACCTTATGCTTTCGTATTCGGCCTCACCACAAAACTATTTTAACCTTGGTGTGGGCGTTGCAGCCAATTTGGGGCCACTTCAGTTTTATCTGATAAACGAAAATTTTACTGCTCCTTTTATGCTTAGCAAAGCAAGTTTTTATGTCCTCAGGTTTGGGGTCAGCCTCGTCTTTGGTAAAAATGGGCCAACCCAAATCAAGGTTGATGAACCAACCCCGGAACAGGCCGTTCCATAAAAGCATTGTAAATGAATGGTTTGATTAAAAAGATGCAAATACAAAAATAATTTTACGCGTATTCAGAAAAATATTGTTATTTTCGAAAATAAAACATTTACACCTAAATAGAGGAGGAAATATGCAAACCTACATGCTCTTTACAAAATTATCAACCGATCTTTCGTACGAAATGAAAAATCTGAAACGTCAAGGTCGAAGTTGGCTTGAACAGGTCAGGGATAAGTGCCCCGAAGTTAAATTTCTGTCTCATTATGCCATTCTTGGCGATTACGATTTTGTTGACATTTACGAGGCTCCTACGCCCGAAATTGCAGCCAAAGTTTCGATGATTAGCCAGGCCAACGGGGCATTACAAGCCAAAAGTATGCTCGCCATTCCTTACAAACGTTTTCTCGAACTGGCAGAAGAAATTTAAACTTTTGGTCTTAATTAAAAAAGCCCTTGAAGCATTGGCGCAAGGGCTTTTTTCTTGAATATTAATGTAAATTTGCGGCCTAAAAAATAGTATTAATGAAAGTTTCAGGATTTACCTTTGTACGAAACGCAATCAAGTTTGATTACCCGGTTATCGAATCAATTCGTTCGATAATGCCAATTTGCGATGAAGTTGTTGTGGCTGTTGGCAATTCTGATGATGGAACCCTCGACCTCATCAAAAGCATTGATTCGCCGAAAATTAAAATAATCGAAACCATCTGGGACGACTCTTTGCGTGAAGGTGGCTATGTGCTTGCAGTTGAAACCGATAAGGCCTTTGCAGCCATCTCACCCGACAGCGACTGGGCAATTTACGTTCAGGCCGATGAGGTATTTCACGAAAATGAATTGCCTAAAATCCAGGCCGGGATGGAAAAATATCTGACAGACAAAAGGGTTGAAGGCTTGCTTTTCAGGTACGTCAACTTTTTTGGCTCGTTTGATTATATCGCCGATTCGCACAAATGGTGGAAAAACGAGATACGCGTCATCCGAAACGACAAACAAATACACTCATGGAAAGATGCCATGAGTTTCAGGAGAAACGGTAAACTGCTCTCTGTAAAAGACCTCCATGCCGACTGTTTTCATTATGGCTGGGTGAAACATCCGGCTGTGATGGCCCAAAAAATTGAATCGTTTAACAAAATGTGGCACGATGACGAATGGATGGAAACAAAATTCCAAAAGGTTGACGAGTTCGATTACACAAGTATTGATAACCTGATACGCTACCAGGGAACGCCGCCAAAGGTGATGGAGGAACGCATCAAACGCATGAACTGGGAATTTTCGTTCGACCCCACCGAACTTGTAAAAGCCTCATTGCGCATCCGTTTTTTAAACTGGCTCAACAACAGCACAGGATGGGAAATTGGCCGTTTTAAAAATTATAAAATTCTTAAAGATTAAGCATCATGCCAGTACTAAAAGTTTTATCAAACGAAAGTTTTTTAAATACGGATGAACTGTTAAAAAAATCATCAAAACTACTTTCGGAAATTTTGGGTAAACCCGAAAAATATGTGATGGTTTCGTTCGAGGAAAATCCAGATATGATTTTTGGTGGTTCCGATGATCCGTTTTTTTATCTCGAATTAAAAAGTATTGGCCTTCCGAGGAGTCGCACCAAAGAAATTTCAAAAAGGCTTTCCGAATTTCTCAGCCACGAAACTGGCATCCCGGTGAGTAGAATGTATATCGAGTTTTCGGATGCCGAAGCTTCGATGTGGGGCTGGAATGGAAGCACTTTCTAAGAAAATCTCAAAAAAAACAAAGCTCAAAAGACAAAACAGGAAGACTGATCTTAACAATTCCAAAAATCTTTTTTTAGTTGAATACTACCTGACCTGTAAATTGTAATTTTACCAGGGGAAATTTTACGAAAATAGGGATTTAAAATAATTAGACTATGGAAGAATGTGACATGTTGCGCAAATGCGGTTTTTTTAAAAAATACCAGGAAACCAAGGATTTAGCGTGCAAAGGATTTATGGTCATGTATTGCAAAGGCTCTAAAATGAACGATTGCAAACGAAAACTATATCGTCAGGAAAACGGTAAACCACCTTTGGATGATATGTTACCCACCGGACAGATAATTAAGACCTGAATAGATTCAGATAGCTGATGAAAGCATTTTGGAAATTCGTAATTGCTTTACTTTTTCAGATTAATCAATTATCTGGTATCCTTCAATCATCAAAATTAAGCCACATTAATTCCGGAAAGGTTATTCGGTTTTGGTTACAAGATAAACTTTTTGCCATGTTCAAACACTTTTTAATTAACACCGCCCGGCAGTTTTTAACCGACAAGTTTTATATGACAATCAAAATCATGGGCCTTGCCATCGGCATTGCAGTTAGCCTTTTGATTTTGTTGTACGTGATGAATGAACTGGGTTTTGACGATTTTAACATCCGGAAAAACGAGATTTACAATCTTGTGGTCGAAGAACATCGTGGTGATGTGGTCGAAAAAACGGCGGTAGCCACAGCCGGGAT
>CAIYZW010001080.1 GCA_903930725.1 uncultured Bacteroidota bacterium | reverse complement strand
TATGAAAATATTCAATACAAAATTAGGAGTGTCGTGGATTGCCGTTGCTGTATTTGTGGTAATCATGCTGTTTCTGAGCCTTTACTTTTTTATTCGCTTATCTAAAAACCAGCAGGGTTTGGAGCAGCAGGGTTTTAGATCGCTTAACCAGCTTGCGTTGGCGATGAAAGAAAAAGATACAGTGATAAGAAAAGTAGTACTGAACAGCAAATTTCCGCAACAGAATAATCCAACCAGGCAGTTTGGTGAATCCTCCATAAAAAAACACCTTTACTTAAGCACTGTTAAACCAGCTTCGGAGCCACTTGATTCGTTGGTTTATACTTATGAAAAAGACAGTCTGTGCACCATTAACATTAAGGATTTTATAACTCCCCTACTTTCGCGGAAAGAGTTCTTTTCGCACTATGTTTTGCTTCGGAATGATACCATCGTTTTTAACACTTTGGGTGGCGATGCAATTCTTTCGAAAGACAAATTTAAAAAGGTCGAACAACAAAATTCATTATTAAGTTTTTCCAGTATATCCGAAAAATCTTATGGCGATTCGGTATTATTTATTCAGGCTGGCTTTGTACAAAAAGTTACTATTCAGGGGAAAAACTACCTGTTTTTTGCTATTCCTCTAAAGCTGAACTCAAAGCCAGACTGGTATTTAGGAGGCATGGTCGAAGAAAAAACGTTTCTTTCGTGGAAAAGAAATCTGCCATCAGAGGTTATTGGAATATTTGCCCTTATCCTGCTTTCGATAATCTTCAGCTTTCCGGTGTTAAAAGTATTTTTATCGGGTCCTTTGGAAAAATTATCCAGGATTGGAGTTACACTCACCGGAATTTCGTTGATTTTCGGCCCAATTCTGATTGTAATTCTAATGTCGGAGGTGTTATTAAGCAACAAACTTAAGAATGAACATTTCGGACAACTCAATGCCTTAAACGAATCGGTTAAAGAGGCGTTTTCGGGTGAATCGGAGGCAATTTTAAAACAATTGAAAGCCTATCGCAACGCCGGATTCGATAAAAAGGAGTTGCCTGTTACTTCGATTCTTGATTCAAATCTTGAAGTGATTAAACCTTACCATTACAAGTTTTTTAACGCTTTTTTCCCGGCGGATAACGAAGGAAATCAAATCCTGTACATCACAACCCAAAAAAAAGGTGAAAAATCAAATGTTATGAGCCGCGACTATTTTTTGCATCCCGACAAATACAAAAAAACAATCCAGAGCGAAACGATGTGGTATAACATGGAACCCATCTACTCAAACACAACCGGTGATTGGTCAATCGCTTTTTCGACACCATCGGGGAAACCGGATTCGAGTAAAATTGTTGCCATTACCTCATCAATGTATTCACTCAAAAACCCGGTCCTGCCTGATGGATATTCGTTTTATCTGGTTGAAAAATCAGGCAGGGTTTGGTACGACTCCGACGAGTTGCTCAATCTTAGCGACAACTTCATTATCGAAGCCAACAACGACAGCCAGTTGCCGGTAGCTTTGGAATCAAATGCCACGTCAAATTTCAAGGTGAAACTTCGTAATCAAAAGCACTTTTTGCATATTTCACCGATCGGGAATACAGAACTTTTTATGATCACTGTATTTAATCCGGCCAGAACCAATGCACTGGAAGCATTGGTTACAACTTATGCCATCGGGTTTTTCGCTATGCTTTTGGTGCTGATTGTGCTTTTGGTGCTGATATTAAAAATGTTTAGGATAAAAACCAGCAAACTCAAGGGTACCGAATATTTCTTTTCGTGGCTGACCCCCAAAAAAAGCAAAGCGGTTTTTTATAAATTCATGCTGATATTCAACGGCACGATTTTCCTGATAATGGTAATTTTATCCCTTACCAACAGTTTCACAAGGCTTTCGGTAAACAGCTTTATCTGGTTTTTTATGGTTTTCATAATCCTGCACTATTCCGCAATGTTTTTAATCCGGACAGTACTTAAAAAGACAGACAGAAAAAATACTGACTCACCCAAAACTACTGAAGGATATTTAAAAGGTTATACATATTTCCTGTTTAGCTGGTTAATTGCAACCTCAATTTTACCGGCACTGTTCCTGATGAGCAGATTTGCACAGGAAGAAGGTAAATTTTACGCAATCCAGCAGCAGCAAGACCTTGCGCATAAAATCAATAGCCGGAATGATTTGTTGACGCGTTTTTTCAACGAAAATTATGAGCCTAAAGTAAGATCCGCCTTGCTTAAGGAAAGGAATCAACAAGGCCTTTACTTTGAGGCAATTTCCGGGTTAATAACACCTCCCGAAAAGGCTGAAACCCTTACAAACACTGATTTCCTGCAATCAAAATATCTAAAACTGGTAAGGTCGAATTATCAGCAAATGATGGGTCAGGAACTAACGATTTGGAACGACCTGCAATGCCAAAACCAACTTTATGAAGACAATAACTCAAAGATTATGATGGTATTTGATAAGGTTTCCTATCAAAAAAGCGGACTTAAAAAAACCGAATCCGACACCTTGGTTTCGGCAAATGTTGGGAAAGGAATGTATAAACCCTTCGAAAATGGAAAATGGAAATGGAATGTGGCGCTTTTTTGGCTTTTCTTCGTTTTAGTGATGCTTTTTGTTTATTCATTGATTAACAAAATTGTAAGACGGCTTTTTCCTTACGGCGAAATTTGCTCCGATGCCATTGATGCAGAAAAACTGTTCGAAGTAATTAAAAAAAGCAAAAAAAACGCAGTCATTGTTTCGATCCGAAAAGCGGATAAACAGTATATTATGGATCACTTATTTAATTATGTTGATCTTGCTGATGCTCCGCCAAAAAATCTTCCTGACAACAAAAACACCATCATCTTAAACTTTGAAAAAAGCATCAACGACCCGGTTGATCTTGAAAAGAAACTGACAAAACTCGACCAGTTTTTAAAACAAAAACCAGCGATATTATGGCTTGGAAAAACACCAGCCCAATTCGTAAATTATTACCAGGAACTGTGGAAAAATGAAGCGAATCCAGGCATATTCAAAAGCCATCTTCGCCATTTTGAACGGTTGGTTTCCGAACTACCTGTTTTTTATATCCTAACAACCGAACCAGCCTTCGATAAGCAGCCGGTGATCCATGAACAAAAAGAGCTGAAAAGTTTTGTGGCCGGTGATGAAGAATTTAAATCAACAACGGTTAAACAGGAAAATGATACCGGCATAAAACATGGGCATCTCAAAGCAGTTTTATCGGAGGAGGGAAAATTCAATCCTGGTATTGTTTCGCTGGAACCCATTTTAGCCCTTAGTTTTGAAAAATATTGGAACCTTCCGGATACCGGTGAAAACCAGCATCAGAAAAAAGCAAAAGACCGTGCAATAGAGGAAGAATTTATCCTCAAAATTCAGGAGCTGTCATTCACTTTTTACAAAGGGGTCTGGAATTCGCTTTCAAAAGAAGAGCAGTTTGTTTTGTTTGATTTGGCCGAAGATTCGATTGTTAACATGAATAACCGCGAAATCATAAAATCCTTAATAAACAAGGGAATTTTAAAACTAAACGACACCATGGAAATTTCCAGCCGGGGTTTTAGAAATTTCGTTTTAACCAAAGTTGACAAAACAGAACTCGAAGCCATGCAAAAACAAATCGAGATGAATGGGAACTGGAGCCGCATGAGAATCCCGTTGATTCTGGTTGCAGCAAGCATTGCGGTTTTTCTGTTTGTAACACAGCAAAACTTCCTTTCAAACCTGAATACCTTCCTGCTCTCGGCGCTTACCATTGCAGGAACATTTCTGAGATTCAGCGGGCTGTTTACCAAAGGTAAGGCAGGTTAGCCAAGACCATTAGTTTAGCGGTTTAAAATTCAGTTTTTAGCTAACATTCTTACTATCAATAATTCGACACAGAGTGGCTTATTTTATAGGTGTGGCCCACAAATTGGAAACTGGGGTAAAAAGTATGAAAAAATGTCTCATCAAACAATCTATTGTAGATAAACTGTATTTTTGTAACAAACTTCAACTGTTTTGATTATGACAACAAACATTGTAATTGACGAAAATTTGTTAGACAAAGCCATGGAAATTTCGGGTGCTAAAACAAAGAAAGATGTTGTAGAAGAGGCATTGTCGTTATTGATAAAATTAAAACAACAGCTTAAAATCCGCGATTTGCGTGGGAAATTACGCTGGGAAGGTAATCTGGACGAAATGCGTACTGGCTTATGATTATGGTTGATACATCGGTTTGGATTGACTATTTTAACGGGAATGACAATCCATACACTCAAAAACTTGATGAAATACTGGTTTTGGATATAGTCGTGATCGGTGACATTATTCTAACTGAAATTTTACAGGGATTCAGACGCGATGAAGATTTTAAACATGCAAAAGCAGTACTTGCAGCGCTCGACTGTTTCGAACTTTGTGGTAGAGAAAATGCCATTAAAAGTGCCGAAAATTTCAGATCACTACGAAAAATGGGAATAACCGTGCGAAAGACTACAGATATAATAATTGGAACATTTTGCATCATTAACAACCTCCCCCTACTCTTCGCAGACCATGATTTTACTCCACTGAAAGAACATTTAGGTTTAAAATCTGCCCTTTAGGTTATTTTTGAAATTGATGTTTTTTTGGCAGAAATCGCAATTATAAAGGTAAGGCAGGTTAATGTTTTTAGAAAAGCAGGGGTATTTGAAATCAGCCTTTTGCCGGTAACTCAAAAATAAGTGGGTTGATTGATTATTACCTTTGTACATTCAAAAATCAAAATACCTGATATCAATGAAAAAGGAGTTTACTGTAATTATTGAAGCAGCACCTGAAGGTGGTTTTTGAGCAATGCGCCCCGAAATTCCCGGAGCCAACGGGCAAGGAGAAACTGTTGAAGATGTAAAATAAAATTTAAAGGAAGCCGTGAAATTGATTCTTGAGGATAGGTTTAATGATTAATCTTAAAAGCAATTTTAAGAATTGAAACGCAACAATAATGTTGGAAAAATAATTTGTATTGTGACCTTTGTGCCTATTGTGGTTTCTTTTTTTTGATAAAAATAATTCGAGATTTTGTAACCTTTTCCTCCTTTTTTCAGTAACCCGGTAAAATGCAAATGCCATCCGAGGTGTAACAATCCCGGTTGTTTTACGTCATAGAACCTGCAAGGCTGAAATAACAAAATGTTTTACCAGCGAACACCGTTTTGTGAAAACGAACAGGTTTTATCGGACAACCGGTTGTAAACCATTGAAATATAACGATGTAAAAGCCTGGCATAATTAGTGAGAAAACTGACTTCAAAAATTCCTGTTTTATGAAAATAGATCTGAAAGCAAACGAAATGGTGCTCAAAGCTACCGACACCAATCATTTTATAAATGGTTCGGGAAAGATAAAAGGTAAGCTGATACTAACAAACCAAAGGATTTATTTTAAAACCACAAGCGGCGACGGCGTAAAATACGATTTGGAAATCGAGCCGAAAACCATCCGCGACGTGCTCTTTTTTAACACCAATTTCATTTTCCCGAATGGCATTAACCTGGTCACCACCGAAGGCAAAGAATTCCGGTTTACCGTAAAACAGCGCAATTGCTGGGGCGAAATGATTGCAGGGATGTGCTGATTTTACAGGCTTATTTCGATAAATGCCACACCCTGTGGCGGTATCTGAAGCTCGAAACTAAACAATTCATTTTCTTTTCGGAGTTCAACCGGCTCTTCCTTTATAGCCGTTTCGGCAGTAATCATCACAATTTCTTCGTGGCTCAAATATCGCGGGCTGCCCATCCCGATCCAGCGTTTGCGCGGGTTTCCGTGCTCCTCGTCAATTCTTTTTAACATGGCATCTTTAAATGAGGCCAATCCTGCAATTTCGATGGTTAACTTTTCCTCCTTCATCGGGCTAAAAGGCACATCGTGATGATAAACCAGAAACTGAATTTTTGATTCGGATTTTAATGCCAAAACCTCCACTTTCGTGGGATGGTCGCGCTTTACGGCTATTTGTTTGCCTTCGAGCTGATTTAAAAGCTTAAAAGCATGAAACGAAGGTTTTGGGATGTTGTAAATATTCAGCAAGCCCGAGCCGCCATGAAACGGATTTGTGGGAAAACCTTCATCATCAAAAATATCCGTCATCGAGCGAAAAGCGTAAACATCGGCCAGGCCCTGCTGGTCGGCGATGGTTTTGATGATAAAGGCTGGCATATACATTTCGTCGTGATGAACATCGCGTGAGCCGGGCGAACAATTCCATCCGGTGATAAAAAGCGGCAAACCGAGCGCTTCGCCTTTTACGCGGATGCTCATGGTTTTTAATGCTTCGCGTTTTGCAGCGGCCATCAAAAATTCAAGGTTCAGGTTTTGGTTGGCCACCGTATTTATCGGATACTGGTGAGTTGAGATAAAATCAACCAAAACCTTCTCCTGATGGGCAAAATCGAGGAATTCAGAAATCCATTCACCGGCTGCCGAGACGGGGCCGCCAACTTTAATTTCGTCATCAATTTTCTTTATTGTCCGCGAAGTTTTGGCATAAAGCTGGAAATATTCCTCCTTTGTTCCCGCCCAGAATTTTTCGTTATTTGGTTCGTTCCAAACCTCAAAAAGCCAGCTTCTTACCTCGGCTTTGCCGTACCGCACCTGCAAATGGCCAATTAACCGTTTAACAAGGTCGCCCCAATCGCTCAGGTTTTTTGGCGGTGTAATATTGGCCTGAAAAGGCAAAACAGTCTGTTTTCCGGAGGCCATGCCCGAAGGCATAAAACCCAGGCACAAAAAGGGTTTCATCCCAATTCCAACAATAAAATCGAAGATATTATCGAGGTTGTAAAACGATAACTGTTTCTGGCCATCAACAACCCGGTAAATCCCGGTTTCGTCGTTAAAAATACCTTGTAAACCCACAAACTGAAAACCCAATTCATCGTGGCAGATTTTGAGATGTTTCCGCCAGTCGTCGCGCAGCGCAAGGCTTGCATGGCCACCAAAAACACACCTTTCCCAGAAATGGGGAAAAGGTTTCGATTCACTTTTTGTATCAATACTAAATTTTGGCATGTAATTTTCCCTGTAAATATGCGCAAAGGTATGATTATCCAAACAAACCTGCTATTACAAATCCTTGCAGAGGAATTGTTAAATCTTGCAGGAAATTTTTCAGATAAATCAGGAAACTGGCAGCAGCGGTCGGGGAAATTCGAGCGATAACAAACAACAACCCGACCGCTCTAAAGAAATGCGTGACTGTGGCAATAAACGTCCACATTTATCGGCACCAAAACCATCAAAAATAAATACAGTGAACCTTGGCTTAGGCGGGAAAAGGAAATAAATAATGGTTGAGCAACTAAATCCCGGTTCTTAAATTTAAATAAACGATATTTGCCCTTTTTATGGTTCAAATTCACTGGTAATTTATTGATATTAAATCACTATGAGAAGAAAAAATCTTCTGCTACTCTTTATGTTTTCGATGGCTGGTTTTCTAAATGCCCAGGAAATTCATTTATTTCCTTTTGCCGGATATTCGTTTGCCGACAAATTTAAAATTGATGGAGGTACCGGCCTGATAAGAGAAGGAATTACTTACGGCGGAGCACTTTCATGGGTTGCCAGCGATCACTGGGCCATCGAAATTAGCTACCTCAGAATGAAGTCAACAATGGAGGCAACCGGTTATTATGAAGGGGATGATTTTGGTTTCGCTGACGAAATACACATTAATTATATTTTGTTGGGAGGAAGCCGTTTATTTCGTTTAACGGAACGGACCAATTTGTTGTGTGGCGTTAATGTTGGTGTGGGAATTTTTCATTCGATAGCCGACAGATACAGCAAAATGGCCCGGTTTGCCACAGGAGTTGATGCAGGTATCAATCACTTTTTTACCGAAAACCTGGGAGTCAGGGTTCAGGCCAACCTGAATTTCCCGGTTACCGAGGTTGGCGACGCATTTGGGTGGAACGGCGGCCATAATGGAAGTTCTGCGGGTGTTTCAGGAGTTGTTCCGTTTGTTCAGCCCGGATTTACCGCAGGTTTGGTGCTTAAAATAAAATAGCTTTAGAAATAAAATCCTCGTTTTTTCAAAATCGGGATGTTGCAAAACATCAGACAAAATCAAATAGCCAAAACATGATACTCATCTGAACAACAAAAGGCTAATTCTGTTTAATGTTTTTATCAGTTTTTTGGGGATTTTCCTGACGGGATTTCCTGGAAAAATTATCTTCCGGTTGATGAGCATTTACGTTGGCCAAAACAATTTTCTTAATTCAGAAATTTCAATTAAAACTAACATGAAACGTACAATCTTACAAATGTTCCTGATGATTCTTCTGTTGGTAGGGTGTGGTCCATCACAACGGATAACGGGCTATTGGGTCAACAAAGCAGCTGCGCCAAAAGGCCCGTTTAAAAATATTTTTGTATTTGTTATTACCGATAACAAATCTTCACAAGTCATTATCGAAAATCAACTGGCCGATCTTTTCGCTTCGAGGGGCAAAAAAGTAATGTTGAGCAGCGAACTTTTCCCGCCAAAATTTACTGCTGCCGGACAAATAACAAAGGAGCAAATGGCTCAAAACATTGCAAAAGCTGGTTGTGATGCGGTTTTCACGCTGACATTGCTCGATGTAAAAACAGTTGAAAGGTACCAGCCCGGTACAACTTACGCTCCGATGGGTTATGGCTATTATGGAAATTATTATGGTTACTACAACCATTATTATCCGGTGGTTTATTCGCCGGGATATTACTCTACCGATAAAACTTACTACATCGAAAATAATTTTTACGATGTTGCCACCGATCAGCTGTTGTACTCAATTCAGTCTGAAG
This sequence comes from uncultured Bacteroidota bacterium, assembly GCA_903930725.1. Lineage (GTDB taxonomy): Bacteria > Bacteroidota > Bacteroidia > Bacteroidales > 4484-276 > CAJATL01. Next base: position 2,565 of record CAIYZW010001080.1, on the reverse strand, counting down.
CCTACAACCCATCAAATCTCGAAAGCTGGTTCAAGGGCTATTCGCAGATGATTCTTTCCAAACTCAGGCAGGAAGGGTTAATCGGGAAATAATTTTCGATGATGGTTATCGCCAATTAGAAAATTCATGGCCAAATGCGGTTAATGAGATTTTGGAGAATTATCTCAATATCCAAGAGTTGTAGTCGGCATGAAGGAAATAAACCGGGTTTTTTTTTGGTGTTTTAAAACGAAAAACCCCTGACAAGTTTTAAAACTCAGTCAGGGGTCATATAAAGTCACTTTTATTTTAAAAACTACAAATGAATTACTTCGCCGTAAGCTGCGGCGGTGGCCTCCATCACAGCTTCCGACATTGTAGGATGCGGGTGGACAGCCTTAATTATTTCTTCTCCGGTTGTTTCGAGTTTGCGGGCAACAACAACTTCGGCAATCATTTCGGTAACATTATCGCCAATCATTTGAGCACCCAGCCATTCGCCGTATTTAGCATCAAAAACAACTTTTACAAAACCATCTTTATTTCCTGCTGCACTGGCTTTGCCTGATGCCGAAAACGGGAACTTCCCTACTTTTACTTCAAATCCGGCTTCGATTGCTTGTTTTTCGGTCATCCCAACCGATGCTATTTCGGGATTGGTGTAGGTGCAGGCCGGAATGTTGCCGTAATCAATAGGTACGGCATGTTTTCCGGCAATTTTTTCCACACAGGTGATGCCTTCGTGTGAAGCCACATGCGCAAGCGCCGGTCCACGGACAATATCACCAATGGCATAATAGCCTTCAACATTGGTTTTGTAAAAATCATCAACAAGCACTTTACCTTTATCTGTTTTTATCCCAACTTCTTCGAGGCCAATGCCTTCGAGGTTGGTAGCTATACCAACTGCCGAAAGCACAACATCACATTCCACAGTTTCTTCGCCTTTTTTTGTCTTTATCAAAACTTTGCATTGTTCACCGGATAAATCAACCGATTCGACAGATGAGTTTGTATAAATTTTCATCCCCGCTTTCTTAAAAGAGCGCTCAAGTTGTTTGGAAACTTCTTCATCTTCGAGTGGCACAACATTGGGCATAAATTCGACAAGCGTAACTTTTGTCCCAACCGAATTATAAAAATAAGCAAACTCCGACCCGATAGCACCGGAGCCAACCACAACCATCGAAGCGGGTTGTTTATCGAGCGTCATGGCTTCGCGGTAGCCAATTATCCTTTTGCCATCCTGTTTTAAATTGTCAAGTTGCCGCGACCGTGCGCCGGTTGCAATAATGATGTGGTTTGCGCTATAATCGGTGGTTTTGCCATCTTCGGCTATAACTTCCACCACTTTGCCGGGTTTTACTTTGCCAAATCCAGCCAGAACCTCAATTTTATTCTTCTTAAAAAGAAAATTTACACCATTGCTCATCCCTTTGGCAACATCGCGGCTTCGCTTAACCATCCCTTCAAAATCGGGGGTTGCTTCGCCGGTAAGTTTAATTCCATAATCGCCGGCATGTTTAAGATAATTAAAAACCTGCGCACTTTTGAGGAGCGCTTTTGTTGGGATACAGCCCCAGTTGAGGCAAACGCCGCCAACGGATTCCTTTTCGACAACAGCCACTTTCATTCCGAGTTGTGATGCTCTGATGGCAGCCACATAACCGCCCGGGCCACTGCCAATTACTATCAAATCATAATTCATACGATGGGATTTTTATGTTTTTGCAAAAATATTAAAATTAGCAATGGGGCTTTTGAGGTGCGGTTAAATTATGTTAAGCAAAGATGTTTGATTTCTACGAAAGTGCATTGGTCGGTAATGATGAACAACTGGAAATATCTGAAAAACATCTTGTATTCTGACAACCTCTAGCTTTAGCAGGTTGTAATTTCATGGGGATTGCCGGTTTATTTAAACGACTGCATGTCGCACAACTTCCGGTAAAAGCCTTTCTTATCGAAAAGTTCCGAATGTGTGCCACGTTCGACAATTTCACCTTTATCCAAAACGATAATTTCGTTGGCATTCTGAATGGTGGAGAGGCGGTGGGCAATAACCACGGATGTCCGGTTTTTCATCAGCTTAAACAAGGCATCCTGCACCAAACGTTCCGATTCGGTGTCTAAAGCTGAAGTTGCTTCATCCAGAATCATGATCGGAGGGTTTTTTAGTACGGCACGCGCAATGCTGATGCGCTGCCTTTGCCCGCCGGAAAGCTTTGCGCCACGGTCGCCAATGTTGGTTTGATAACCTTGTGGCATCTTTTCGATAAAATCGTGGGCGTTGGCAATTTTGGCGGCGGCAACAACGTCGTCGCTGTTGGCAATGTCCATCCCAAAAGCGATATTATTAAACACCGTGTCGTTAAATAGGATGGTTTCCTGAGTTACAATGCCCATCAAACCACGCAGGTTGTCAATCCGCAAATCTTTTACAGGAATTCCGTCAATAAGAATTTCGCCTTTGGTACAATCGTAAAAACGCGGCAAAAGATCAACCATAGTTGATTTTCCGCCTCCCGAAGCCCCCACAAGCGCGATCATCCTGCCTTTTTCGATATCGAGATTTATGTTTTTAAG
>CAIYZW010001079.1 GCA_903930725.1 uncultured Bacteroidota bacterium | reverse complement strand
TAGTCTTTCGATGTTTGTTTTAATAAAAGCTATCTGATGAATATTAAGCGTATCTTCCTCTTTTCGTTACTGTTAGCATTGATTTCGTGCAACCAAAACTGGTCTTCATTAAGTTTGGAAGAACATGCCCAAAAAATCCACGACAATTTCTTAACAATTGATTCTCATACCGACACACCCCTTGGGTTGATGACGCCAGGTTTTGACATCAGCCAGCGGCACGATTACCTCGAAACCGGCACCAGGGTTGATATCCCGCGAATGAAAGAAGGTGGCATGGATGCCATGTTTTTTGCAGTTTTTCTCGGACAGGGAAAACGCGACTCTGCCAGCAATCTGAAAGCAAAGATTCGTGCCGAAATGATTTTCGATTCGATTCACGAAAATTTAAACCGCTATCCCGAACTTGCTCAACTGGCACTTTCGCCCGAAGACGCTTATTCGATCAAGAAAAGCGGCAAACGAGCTGTGTTTATGGGCATCGAAAATGGTTATCCGATAGGCAATGATTTATCGCTGATCAAACATTTTTACAATCGTGGTGCCCGTTACATCACACTTTGCCACACCCGCAACAACGACATTTGCGACTCCTCCAACGATTCAGTCGTTTTTGGCGGCTTAAGCGATTTTGGAAAAAAGGTGATTGATGAAATGAACCGTGTGGGAATGATGATTGACGTTTCCCATATTTCGGATGCGAGTTTTTATGATGTGATCGAACGCTCGAAAACACCGGTAATTGCCTCGCATTCCTGCGCCCGGGCGCTGTGTGATAGCAAACGGAACCTCACCGATAGCATGCTGGTAAAACTTGCCGAAAACGGCGGAGTTATCCAGATGTGCATTTTGAGTGCTTATGTTATAAAAACGCCACCAAACCTGCAACGCGACAGCGCCGAAGCTGCCATGCGCATCAAATACCGGAATTTTCAGGATTTGACGGATGAAGAAATGAAACTGGCAAGTCAGGAATGGCACGAAAACGAGCGCAAATTCCCCGAAACACTTGCCACAGTAAGCGATGCCGTTAATCATATTGATCATATCGTGAAAATTGCCGGCATCAACCATGTTGGTATCGGTACCGATTTTGACGGCGGTGGCGAACTGGAAGATTGCCGTGATGTAAGCCAGATGAAAAACATCACCATCGAGCTGCTCCGTCGCGGGTATTCTGACGAAGATATCGGCAAAATCTGGGGCGGAAACCTGATGCGCGTGATGAACGAAGTTGCCAAAAAAGCCGAAAAAATAATTTAAGACTGGAAATTATGAAACAGTACCTCGATTTGCTCGATCATGTTTTGAAAAACGGTACCCGGAAAAGCGACCGCACCGGAACCGGAACCATCAGTGTTTTTGGCTATCAGATGCGTTTCGACCTTGACGAGGGTTTCCCGGTGATGACCACCAAAAAGCTCCATCTCCGTTCGATCATTCACGAACTTTTGTGGTTTTTGAGAGGCGAAACCAATGTCAAATACCTCAACGAAAACAAGGTTACAATCTGGAACGAATGGGCTGATGAAAATGGTAACCTCGGGCCGATTTACGGCTATCAGTGGCGTTCGTGGCCTACAGCCGATGGCCGGCATATCGACCAGATCAGCCAGCTTGTTGATTCGATAAAAAACAATCCTGATTCGCGGCGGCACATCATTAATGCCTGGAATGTTGGCGAAATAAGCAAGATGGCTTTGCCACCCTGCCATATTTTGTTTCAGTTTTATGTTGCTGATGGCCGGCTTTCGTGCCAGCTTTACCAGCGAAGCGCCGATATTTTCCTGGGCGTGCCTTTTAACATTGCTTCTTACGCTTTGCTTACGCTGATGATGGCGCAGGTTTGCGGACTAAAACCCGGCGACTTTGTGCACACTTTCGGCGATGCCCATATTTACCTCAACCATGTTGATCAGGTAAATCTTCAGCTTTCGCGAAAGCCTTTTCACTTACCGAAAATGAAGCTAAATCCTGAAATTAGAAGCATTTTCGATTTTGAATTTGAAGATTTTGAATTGATAAATTACCAGTCGCATCCTACGATAAAGGGAGAGATTTCGGTGTAGATCAGGCATGAGGCGTAAGGGGTTGCCAGTAACCAGTCGCCAGTCGCCGGTAGGGTGGTGGCAGATTTTAGTTTTACTTTTTAGAAATTAAACACAAATACTTATGATTTCAATCATCGTAGCCATAGCCGAAAACGGCGCTATTGGAAAAGACAACCAGTTGCTCTGGCATATTTCGGATGACTTGAAACGGTTTAAAAAAATTACCGCCTGCCATAAAATAATCATGGGCCGCAATACCTTGCTGTCGTTGCCTAAATGGCCGCTGCCAAATCGCACCAGCATCGTTATCACCGATAACAAAACCGAGCAGTTTGCTGGCTGCGAGATGGTTTTTTCGATCGAAGAAGCCGTTTCAAAATGTGGAAAAGACGAAGAATGTTTCAT
>CAIYZW010001078.1 GCA_903930725.1 uncultured Bacteroidota bacterium | reverse complement strand
TGCTCCGAAAACCAATCTGCCATGAGTGGTACTTTTAATTCCATCTGGTCGGGATTTTCGCCATTATTAAAATAAAACCTGATGGGCATTGGCTCGCCAGGAGTTGAAGGCCTATTCCAATAAACGATGTCGAGGTTCCAGTTTTTCTTTGCCGAAATTACCATGAGGTAAGTGGCAATGGGATCGCGACTGATCCAGTTGTACCATATTGTATCGGCAACTATTGTAGAATCTGCAAGCCTTCCGTTAGAGCCAAGCAAAACATCTGACGGGACTTTTGCAGTGAGATTTAATGTTGCTTTATCGTAAGGCCTGTCATAGCAAGGGAAGCATTTCCGGGCGCCTTCAGGTTCAAAATCTGTAAAAAAGAAGCCACCACTGACGTAAATACCAGCATCCTCGACATTTTTATGGTTATAATTTATCTTAACATCCACAACTTCGCCCTGAGTGTAAATTCTGTCGAGCGTTATTGTTAAAGTGTCCTGGGAATGAGAAAAGGACTGACCGCTCAAACTAACACTGCTAATCAGCAGTGAAGCATTCAATGCGTTAAGTTTAATCACATTCAGCGCAGTATCAACCCTGAAAGTGATGGTTTCGCTACCGGTAAATGTTTGAGGATATGGACTGCTGAAATTGTTGTACAAATTGAGGTTCAAGGTATAATTTAAAACATCAAACTTGTGCTTTGGTGTGTTGGGGCTTCGAAAAATATTTGATCTGTCGGGTCTTTTTGATTTTCCTTCAGAACATTTAAACGAACCTTTGTCTTGCAGATCAACCTGTCCGAAAACAATGCTAACGAGTAAAAATGTAAGTGTAAATAGTGTAAAAGTCTTTTTCATGATGGATTTTTATGCTAAAAAATGAATGGATTATTTCCTACTTCGGATCACTGATTTCGGTCTGAATTTGAGTGAGTTGCGTTATAATTTTGGTGTAAATCTCTTCGTAAATATCAAGATGTTGTTCGTAATAGGTGGTGCTTTTCTTAAGCTCATCACTGGTGATTTTGTGTTTTAAAAAAACTTTTTCGAAAACCGGATGTACAAGACTATCCGTAAACTGATCGTTTCGTTCCATTTGATGAAGCATTGATTCGGCAATTTGAAGATCGGCCAGAATTACCGCCAGAGAATCTGGCTGAATGATCCCGGCAGGAACTGTTTTTGCCGAAAGTTCCTGCTTTGGTGAGCAGGATTGCAAAATCAGCCCCAAAATAATGATGAAAAAAATGGAAGTGTTCCTAAAAAAGTCTGTCATAGTTGAAAATCCTTTGAGCTGCAAAGAAATCGGGGCTAATTGCCAACATCCGACATAAATTTTATCCGGACAAGGCGAATTTCCTCTTCCGAAAATTCATCTTCGCCCAATTCGCGTAAAGCATCTTCAATCGAATCGGATTCGGCATCCTGAAAATACTCGGTAATTTCTTCCTGATGGTAAGGATCAACATATTCGTTGATGTAATAATTAATGTCGAGTTTGGTTCCAGAAGCCACAATGCTTTCGATCTCCGACAGGAGTTCGTCAACAGTAAGGTTTTTGGTTAAGGCAATATCTTCGAGCGAAAGTTTCCGATCAATGCTCCGGATAACGTAAACTTTTAACCCTGATTTATTTACCACCGATTTCACCACCATATCGAGCGGGCGGATGATCTCGTTTTCCTCGACATAATTTTTGATAAGATCGAGAAATGGCTGACCGTATTTTTGGGCTTTTCCAACGCCAACACCGGTAATCTGCGTTAATTCATCCATTTTTATCGGGTACTGGATGGCCATATCCTCGAGTGATGGATCCTGGAAAATGATGAATGGAGGCAGGTTTTCTTTGCGTGATATTTGCTTACGCAGATCTTTTAGCATCGCAAAAAGCGTCTGGTCGGCTGAACTTGTTTTATGGCTACCGTTCAACAAATCTTCGTCATCATCCGGGTTTTCGTAATCATGATCTTTGGTAAGCATGATCGAATAAGGCCTGTCGAGGAATTGCTGACCCTTTTTAGTAACCTTTAAGAGGCCGTAATTATCAATGTCCTTGGTAAGGAGGTTTGCGATGAGTGCCTGGCGAATAACTGCATTCCAGAATTTTTCGTCGTACTCTTCGCCTTTGCCAAACGATTCGACTTTATGATGCTTGTACGATTTGAGGGTGGCGGTATTCTTCCCGACCAAAATATTAATAATGTGTTTGGCTTTGAATAGTTCTTTCACCTCGAGGATGGCTTCAAGGACGATGCGAACATATTTTTTGCCTTCAAATTTTTCTTTGGGATGGAGGCAGTTGTCGCAGGAGCCACAATTTTCGTTTTTGTATTCTTCTCCAAAATAATGAAGCAACTGTTTATGGCGGCATACCGATGATTCGGCATACGAAACAGTTTCGAGAAGAAGTTGCTGGGCTATTTCCTGTTCGGCAACAGGTTTGCCTTTCATGAATTTTTCGAGTTTCTGGATGTCGTCGTAGCTGTAAAAGGTGATGCAGTTTCCTTCGCCATCGTCACGGCCGGAGCGACCGGTTTCCTGGTAATATCCCTCCAGGCTTTTCGGCATATCATGATGGATTACAAAGCGAACATCCGGTTTATCTATGCCCATTCCAAATGCAATAGTCGCCACAATCACGTCAACCTCTTCCATCAGGAATCTATCCTGATTGGTACGCCGCGTTTGCGACTCCAACCCGGCATGATAAGGCAGCGCTTTAATCCCGTTTACGACAAGCGTTTCGGCAAGTTCCTCCACTTTTTTGCGGCTCAGGCAATAAATAATACCCGATTTTCCTGAGTTTGATTTAATATACCTGATAACATCCTTTATTACATCCTGGGTTTTTGGGCGGATTTCGTAATAAAGGTTTGGCCTGTCGAAGGATGATGCAAATACTTTGGCGTCGAGAATAGCCAAATTTTTCTGTATGTCGTGCTGTACTTTGGGTGTTGCCGTGGCTGTAAGTGCAATCACAGGAACATTTTGGCCTATTGCTTCAATTATTGGGCGAAGTCTCCGGTATTCTGGTCTGAAATCGTGCCCCCACTCCGAAATACAGTGGGCTTCATCAATGGCATAAAACGAAATATCAATACTTTTTAAGAAATCAACGTTTTCTTCTTTCGTAAGAGATTCGGGGGCAACGTACAATAGTTTTGTGGTTCCACGTGTGAGGTCCTCTTTTACTTCGGTTATTTCCTGCTTCGAAAGTGAAGAATTCATAAAATGTGCAATCCCGTCTTCGGCACCAAAGTTCCTTAATGCATCAACCTGATTTTTCATCAGGGCGATAAGTGGCGATATTATTATTGCTGTTCCTTCTTTCATTAATGCCGGAAGTTGATAGCACATGGACTTTCCTCCTCCTGTAGGCATGATAACAAACGTATTATTCCCGTCCAACAAGTTTTTAATAATGGCTTCCTGATTTCCCTTGAAGCTATCGAACCCAAAGAATTTTTTTAAGATTTGGTGAAGCGAAAAATCCTTTGATCTGGTTTCAATCATTTCCTGTTTAAACATAGTCATAAAATAGTTACATTCAAGATATTAACAACCTTCATTTCAAATGTTGTGAAGGTCGCAAACGAATTTTTTTTTAAATTATTTCAATTACTTTTTTTGATTAAGCCGGTGTCTTTGTTCTCACCTTTTTTTACAAATCTAACTAAAAATTATTTCCAAGCGAACAAATAAAATTCTTACAATTTTTTACAGACCTTAATTTTTGCCATTTGTATCGGGTTTTTGACCGCTTGTTTTTGTAAATACATTTTTATAAAAATAGTTCAAATTTGTGAGATTGGGTTAATTTTGTACCTAAACAAATTTATTTAACAATTTTTTGAGAAATAATCATGAGCAAAACCATCAGCGAAATCAAGGAAATTGCACGTCAAACCATTCAGATAGAAGCTGAAGTAGTAAGTAAATTAGTGAGTTACGTTGATGATGACTTTGCTAAATGTGTCGAATTGATTTACCAAAGTTGTGGCAGAGTAATAATTACCGGTGTTGGAAAAAGTGCCCTGATTGCCGGAAAAATTGTCGCTTCACTCAATTCCACGGGAACACCGGCCATTTTTATGCATGCCGGCGATGCTGTTCACGGCGATTTAGGGATTATCCAGAAAGATGATATTGTTGTTTGCATCTCGAATAGTGGAAATACCGCCGAAATAAAGGTTCTCATTCCTTTTATAAAAATGTCTGGCAACAAATTGATTGCAATGGTTGGAAACCGCAACTCGTACCTTGCCGTCCAGGCAGATTTAATTATCGAAACTACTGTTTTAAAGGAAGCCTGCCCCAATAATCTGGCACCAACTTCGAGCACCACAGCCCAGCTCGTCATGGGCGATGCGCTTGTGGTGAGCTTGCTCGAGTACCGTGGTTTTACATCCAGCGATTTTGCTAAATACCATCCCGGCGGGGCCTTGGGAAAACGATTATACCTGCGGGTGGCCGATCTTTATGTACAAAACGAACGACCTGTTGTTACGCTTGATCAGGATATTTCCTCAACAATTATCGAAATTTCGTCGAAAAGGCTTGGCGCAACGGCTGTTATGGATGGCCAGCGGCTTGCAGGTATGATTACCGATGGCGATTTACGGCGTATGATCCAATCGGGAAAATCTTTCGACCAGGTAACTGCCGGTGACATTATGACAAAAAACCCAAAAACTATCGAAGCTGACAGCCTGGTGGTTCATGCACTCGAAATTATGCGATCAAACAATATTACGCAGTTGCTTGTTACCGAAAATGGTGATTATAAAGGTGTAATACATCTTCACGACATACTTAAAGAAGGTATTTTCTAAAAAAGGCATTTTAAAATGGGAAAGCTTAGCGAGCAGTTTAACGGTTACCGTCAGCAAATGAATGATAAGTTACTGGCTTACAACAATAACAAAATAATCAAACGGATTTTTAATGTGGACACCAACGCCTACATTGAAGGTGTTTTGGATGTTAAAACCAAGGAAATGCTTGGTCTTATTGCTTCGATGGTTCTACGCTGCGACGATTGCATAAAATATCATTTAGAACGCTGCTTCCAAAACAGTGTTACCGATGATGAAATTATGGAGGTTTTCGGCATAGCAAACCTGGTGGGTGGAACCATTGTTATCCCTCACACAAGGCGGGCTTTGGAGTATTGGGAAGACTTGAAAAAATAACTTCCAAAAATCAAAATTTTGATAGGGTGGAATCGTATCTCATTAAAATGCAATTCGCTGATATAAATCATAGAAAGAAATGGAGCAAATATTTGTAGAAGATAAAACTTTCGACAAAGTTGATTTTACTAAAATCTTCCTGACAAAGGGCGAGTACGAAAATTGTATGTTTAAAAACTGTAACTTTTCCAATTCTGACCTTACCGGGATCAGGTTTAACGAATGTATGTTTTACGGATGTAATTTAAGTTTAGCCAAACTGGATAAGGCTGCCTTTAGAAATATAAAGTTCACCGAATGCAAAATGTTAGGACTCCTTTTTAACAACTGCAACCCCATTGGGCTTTCGTTTAGTTTTAAAAGCTGCCACCTTGACCATAGCTCTTTTTATCAGACAAAAATTAAAAAGACAACTTTTGTCGACTCAAAATTGCTGGAAGTAGATTTTGCGGAATGTGACTTAACAAGTTCTGTTTTCGATAATTGTGATTTATCAAGAGCCGCATTCGACAGGACTATCATCGAAAAAGCAGACTTAAGAACGTCTTTCAATTTTTCGATTGACCCGGAAAATAACCGGATAAAAAAAGCAATGTTTTCCCTCTCAGAAATAGGCGGACTCTTGAACAAATATGATATCGAAATTGAAAAAACCAATTAAAATAGTCGCCCAAAATGAAACCAGTAAATTGGTTTTTAAAAGGATAATTTTTTGTTGATAAAAAGCCGTAAAATTGCAAAAATAATCATCGAACAGTGAAAATAGCCAATATCGTTCCCGGGTTTGGAGGTACATTTTATTGCGGAAATTGCCTTCGCGACAGCGGTTTTGTGAAATCGCTCAAAGCAGCGGGGCATGCGGCATTTACGCTGCCGGTTTACCTTCCTCTTTCAGCGAAAGACTGCCCGGCAGATGAAGAAATTCCTGTGTTCTACGGAGCGGTAAATATTTACCTCAAACAAAATTTCAAGCTTTTCAGGAAAATGCCAGCATGGCTCGAAAAGGTTTTCAACTCGGCACCCATCCTGAAATATGCAGCAAAAAAGGCTGGTTCAACGCGCGCCAGCGGTCTCGAAGAAATGACCATTTCGATGCTGCTTGGCCGGGATGGCAACCAAAAAGACGAACTTAACGAGCTTATCCAATATTTAAAACATCACGAAAAACCTGATGTAGTTCATTTATCGAATGCTTTGTTGCTCGGCATGGCCGGGCAAATCAGAGAAGAACTTGGAATTCCTGTGGTTTCATCATTGCAGGATGAAGATGTCTGGGTTGATGCGATGGACGAAAGCTATCGCGAAAAACTCTGGGCCCTGATGAGTGAAAAAGTTGCGGATGTTAACGCTTTTGTTGCCGTTAGCGGCTATTTTGCGGATGTAATGAAACAAAAGATGAACATCCCCGAAAGTAAATTGCACGTTGTTCGCATTGGCGTGGAACCTGGAAAGTACAAGGTAAACAATCCTGCCCTTTCTCCCCCTGTAATTGGTTTTCTGTCAAGGATGAATCATGAAAATGGCTTTGAAATTGTTGTTGATGCTTTTATAAAACTTAAATCGGATTCCCGGTTTAAAGATGCAAGATTAAAGCTGTCGGGGGGCATGACAAGCGATGACAAACCTTTCATCAACAGGCAAATCAAAAAGCTTCAAAAAATAAATTTCATTAAAGACGTCGAATTTATCCAGGATTTTGCCGGGGAAGCTTTGAATGGTTTTTTTGCTGGACTTTCGGTTTTAACGGTTCCTGTAAGAAAAGGTGAAGCTTTCGGCCTTTATCAGATTGAGGCCATGGCATCGGGGATTCCGGTAATTCAGCCGGCCTTGGGAGCTTTTCCGGAAGTTGTTGAAGTTACCGGCGGTGGTGTTGTTTATTTTCCCAATACTCCCGATGCGCTTGCCGCAAAGTTGGAGGAAGTGCTTTTGCAGCCCGAAAAACTAAAGCAAATGAGCCTTTCGGGCAGGCAAGCCATCTGCGAAAAGTTTAACAATGAAGTTTTGACCGGAAATATGGTAAAGATTTATGAAAAAGTGATTGCTGGAATGGCATCGAAATTATTAATCAGTTAAAAAACAGATGATTTAATTTTGATTTTTCAAGTTCACCCAATTCTTTGTTTTTATCATAAAATGAATAAACGCAAAAACCAATTATGATTTTAAGATTAGATAAAATCAGCAAAAGCTATCAAAATCCTGGCAATGGATTATGGCAGGATGTTTTGACAGACATTTCGTTAGAAATCCGTTCGGGAGATGCTCTGGCAATTTCAGGGCCATCGGGTTCGGGAAAAAGTACGCTGCTCAACATTATCGGTACTTTGGACAGGCCAACAACCGGAAGCATCAGCTTTGACGGAAAAGAGGTACATTCTTTTAATAACAATCAACTGGCCGATTTTCGTAACCTGCACATCGGCTTTGTTTTCCAGCAGCATTATTTATTGCCTCAACTCAGCCTGCTCGAAAACATACTTTTACCGTTGATTCCCGTTAAAGACAAAACCCGCCGAAATGCAGCAACTGCAAGAGCTAAAGAGCTTTTACACGAAGTTGGTCTGAGCGATAAACTGTATCATGTTCCAGGCCAACTATCAGGTGGAGAATGTCAGCGCGGAGCGGTTGTGCGGGCAATGATTAATGAGCCGGGAATTATCCTTGCCGACGAGCCAACCGGCTCACTTGATCAGACTTCGGCTGAACAAATCGGTGACCTCCTTTCGGAAATTAATAAAAGAAATAAAGTCACACTTATCATTGTAACGCATTCCGAAAAACTTGCTTCAAAAATGGACTGTGTTTTTCATATTTTCGGAGGAAAGCTTTTGAAGAGTTAAAAATATCCTGTATTTACCGGCCGAAGGCCGTTTGCAGTTTCAGACTGCTTAATTTTGAACAGAAAATCAAATCATGTCGGTTTTAAGATTTATCATCAGGAGTTTTTTTTATTACCGGAAACAGCATCTGGCACTGTTTGCAGCGACTTTACTTAGCACCGCCGTTCTTACCGGTGCACTGGTGGTGGGTGATTCGGTAAAATTTAGTCTCGAAAAACTGGTTTTAAAAAGGCTTGGAAAAACAGAATTTGCGCTCTCAGCCCGCGAACGGTTTTTTGAATCGAGATTAGCCACCGATATTGCCAAAAAAGCACAGACTAAAACTGCGCCAGTGCTGATGCTCCAGGGTATTGCCATCAATAGTGAAACAAACAGACGGATTAATTCACTTCAGGTTTTAGGTGTTGATGCAACCTTTGGTAAATTTTCGGAAATTCCTTTGCCGGATTTACTTCCCAACGAAGCCATCATCAGCGAAAATACTGCCGACATACTAAAACTGAAAGTAGGAGAAACGTTTATTCTTCGCGTCGAAAAGGCAAATATAATTCCACTTAACGCACCTTTTGTTTCCGACGAAAATTCAGCCATCGCCCTGCGGCTTAAGGTAAAAGCCATCGCAACCGACAACCAGCTTGGGCAATTCAGCCTGAGCAGCGACCAAAACCTGCCGTTTAATGTGTTTTTGCAGATGGATTTTTTATCCAAAAAACTTGGATTACCTGGTCTGGCAAATCTTGTGCTGGTTTCGGAAAATGAGAGGAACCTCAGCACGCCGGAGCTTGATAAGATTCTTCGGCAATGCTGGAAACTTCCGGATGCCGGCATGAAAATCCATGATCTTAGCGAAAAAGGGAAATACGAACTGCTCTCCGAAAGGATTTTTATTGATAAACCAATTTCCGAATCCATCCAAAAACTTGAACTACCAAATGAATCCATCCTGACCTATCTGGTAAATGCAATCCGCTTTCGCGGAAAATCAACACCTTACTCATTTGTTTCGGCCCTTTCAGGAAATTTTTTTAATGAGAAATTATCTAAAAATGAAATTATAATTAACGAATGGCTGGCCGATGATTTAGGTTTGAAAACCGGGGATACTGTGGATCTCGATTATTTTGTGATTGGCCCTTTGCGAAAACTTCAGGAAAAAAGTAAAAAATTCGTCGTAAAAAAAATTATCCCAACGCAGGGCGATTTGGCCGATAAATCGCTGATGCCAATGTTTCCCGGAATTTCGGAAGCTTCGAGCTGCAGCGACTGGGAAACAGGCATCCCGATTGACCTGAAAAAAATCAGAAACAAAGACGAAGATTACTGGAACCGCTACAAAGGAACCCCAAAAGCAATTATTTCACTTGGGGCAGGGCAGGAAATGTGGGACAATAAATTTGGAAATCAAACCGCGATACGCTTCAATAAAAGCGATGTTTCGATCGAAAATCTTAGCCAAAAAATCATTCAAAATATTGATCCCGCAATGTTGGGTTTATCGTTTTCACCAGTGCTAAAGGAGGGTTTGTCGGCATCAAAAAATTCGGTTGATTTTGGCGGGCTTTTTTTAAGCCTGAGTTTTTTTGTGATTTTCGCGGGAATTTTGCTCACCGTTTTAATTTACACGCTTAACACCGAAACGCGCAGCCGTGAAACTGGTGTGATGGCGGCGCTTGGGTTTACTAATCGCAAAATTATCGGAGTCAGGTTTGCCGAAACATTTTTAATTACTGTCCCTGGAGGTTTAGCTGGCGTTGGTGCCGGGATTTTGTACAACCTCGCGCTGCTTGCCGGGCTAAATTCGGTGTGGCGTGATGCCGTTCAAACCGATATGCTTGAGGTTTTAATTAATCCATCAACGCTTGTAATCAGCGCCATTTCAGGAATTATGCTGGCAGTTTTATCGGTTTTTATAGTGACGCTGAAAAAAATGAAGCAGCCGATTTCAAATCTTGTCAAAAAAAATACATCAGGATTTTCTGGAAACCAATCCCGCAAATTCCCATGGAACCTGATTATTGCCTTTACCGCGATTTCGGCAGCTCTGCTGATGATATCATTTTCGCTGATTTTTGATAAAACAGAAAATGCGGCTGCATTTCTTTCGGCCGGGGCAGTTTTTATGCTTGGATGCTTTGCCCTGATTGACCATCGGCTAAGCCGGAAATCACAAAATCAATTCGTGAAAAATCCCAATATTTTCCGTCTCGCCATAAAATACATTGGCCGGAATAAAAACCGAAGCCTCGCGGCAATTATTTTGCTTTCGGTCGGCGTCTTCAGCATCATAATAACTGCCGCTAACCGCAAAACTTTTTTTGGTACCGAAAACCTCCCGCAATCAGGCACCGGAGGCTATCTTTTTTGGGCACAAACAACACTTCCGGTACTTTTCGATCTGAATTCAGAAACCGGAAAAAGCAAAGTTGGCCTCGATGGAGAACAAATTTTAAAAGATGTCAGGTTTGTTCAATTTCATAAATTCGATGGCGATGATGCCAGTTGCCTGAATCTGAATCAGGTTGAACATCCGCCGATTCTTAGTTTCGACCCTTTTGATTTTCAAAAGAAAAAAGCTTTTTCGTTTGCCAAAGTAACGAAAGGAATTGATAAAACAATGTTGTGGCAAGCTTTGGAAGAACCTTTTGCCCCAGGAATAATTCCCGCCATTGCCGACCAAACCATGTTAACCTGGAGCCTGAAAAAGAAAATCGGCGACACGCTGGTTTACACCGATGAAGCCGGCAAACCCCTGAAACTTCTGCTGGTCGCAGGTATGGAAAACTCAATTTTCCAGGGAAATCTGCTCATTTCGGATAGTTTGTTTATGGTTCATTTTCCGTCGGTTAGTGGTTCTAAAATTTTTCTTGTCCAGGCTAATGATTCGATAAAATCTGAACTTTCGGAGCTTTTAAATAATACTTTTTACGATTATGGCATCCGACTTACCTCAGCCTCCACCCGTTTAGCGCAGTTTTATGCCGTCGAAAACACATACCTCGCGGTTTTTATTATACTCGGCGGACTGGGTGTACTTATCGGCACTCTTGGGCTTGGTATTGTTTTGCTGAGGAATATCCTCGAACGTAAAAATGACCTGGCTTTATTGCTGGCTCTTGGTTACAGGAAATCAGAAATCTTCAAAATTATCTTTATCGAAAACCTGATAATTTTGCTGGCTGGCCTTATCATTGGAATTTTTGGTTCCGTTGCCGGGATTATTCCTTCGTTGGTGTCGCCTTCGTTCAGTTTTAGCCCGATTGCACCATTGCTGATAATTTTATTGGTTTTGATAACCGGAATTGCCACAATATTTTTTGCTGTCCGCTCTTTTTTCAGGAAAAATCTGATTGATGATTTGAAGAACGAATAATTCGTAAAAGCAAGCCCGCTGACGTTGAAGTCATACCGCAATTTGCCTGTTTACAAAACTGTTCCAATTTTTCTATCTTTGCCGGTAACTAAAATCGTCATTCACATGAGAAATTTTGCAATTCTGTTTTTCGCTTCTTCGCTTACGCTGATGGCATTTTCGCAACAAACCAACAATGCCGTTTTCGGAAAATATTTCACCAATAAAACCATGCGTTTCGATTATTTTCATAGTGGTACAGCCACCGAAGAGCATTTTTCGATGGACAGAATTCTTAATGATGGTTCGTGGGCTGGCAGTAAATTGGTTTTACGCGACGATCTTAACCGCGGATTATATTTTTTCGAAATCATCGAACCAAAAAGTGGAACTTTAATTTACAGTCGTGGTTTTGCAAGCATTTTTGGCGAATGGCAAACCATCCCAGAGGCAGCCTCCAATTGGGGTGCTTTTCACGAAACCATTCGTTTTCCATGGCCTAACGAAACCGTTAAACTCGTCATTAAAAAAAGAGATGCCAAAAATAACTTTGTCGAAATCTGGAACACACAAATTGATCCAACCGCCCGTTATGTAAACCCATCAGAATTAAAAAGCAATTACAAATCATTTACTTACATCGAAAATGGGCCTTCACAGAATCATGTTGACATTGTAATTCTTGGTGATGGTTACACGCAGTCTGAGATGGGAAAATTTCGTAAAGATGTCGAAAGACTCACAGATGAACTATTTGCAGTTGAACCTTACAAATCCAGGAAGCTGGATTTTAATGTCCGGGCTGTGGAAACGCCTTCCGCCACAAGTGGTGTAAACAAACCACATCCAGGAGTTTTTAACCGCACGCCACTTTCGATGTCTTACGGAGCCTTCGATTCGGAGCGTTATGCCCTGGCTTACGATAACCGGACTATCCGCGATGTAGCCTCAACTGTTCCGTACGATCACATGTTTATTCTGATCAATGAGAACACGTATGGTGGTGGCGGTATTTTTAACCTTTATTCAACAGTTGCTGTAGATAATAAGTTTTCGGATTATATTTTCGTTCACGAGTTCGGCCATTCTTTTGCTGCTCTGGCTGATGAATACTATACTTCCGATGTTTCCTACGAAACGCCTGAAATCACCGTTGAACCATGGGAACCCAACGTTACAGCTCTTTTTGACCCATCAAATCTTAAATGGAAAGATTTGCTGACTGCCGGAACGCCAATCCCCACACCTTGGGACAAAGAAAAATTCGATATTTTCAGCTACGGAATTCAAAACGAAAGAAGGGCTATTCGAGCAGCCAAAGAGCCCGAAAGTGTAATGGAGTCGCTTTTTGAAAGGGAACGCAAAGAAATGATTTCGATGATTGATAAAATGGAATTTAAAAAGGCAACCGGTGCTTTTGAAGGTGCAAATTATATGCCCCGCGGGATGTACCGCTCAGCTATTGATTGCATTATGTTCACCCGAAACCACCAGGAGTTTTGCCCGGCCTGTACAAAGGGAATTTTGGAGGTAATTGATCAATATAACAAGTAAGTTTTGGCTCGTGTAAGTAATCTCAGATTCAAACAATTGTTATGAAATTTTGGTTTCTAATTACACATGACAGATTTAAAAGACCCATTAATTTTGTCTTCCAGGATGGATTATTATGAAAAACAAGGTTTTGCTGATTCTGATTTTGTTACCTGAAGCCGACAACTGGTTGTAAAATATTGGGTTTTTATGCCAATTTTGTTTAAAAAATAATATTTTTGCTGAAACAAAGGGATAGTTCAGGGATTAAAGTATCCAAATATCACGATAAGTATTTTGTACAATTATTAAAATATGACTATCACAAAAAAAAACCTGACGGCATTGATTTCGTTAAAATGCTGAATTGGTAAGGTTTTAAGCACTTTTTTTATAGCAAATATTTCATTTTTAAAACCTTCAAAGGATTAAAAAAATGAAAAAAAAGAGCTGGATTGTCAATAAAGGTGTACCTTTAATATCTTGTTTCATTTTTTATCTAAAATTATTCAGGGATTGCTTAACAGAAAATTAATTTTTAAAATAATAGTTCTATGAAAAAAACTTACTTTTTACTAACTTTTCTAATCTTTTCGATTAGTGTTAACCTGATTGCCGGTCAGATTCATGAAAATAATTTGAGCTTTGGCAAATTATCTGGTGAATTAATAAATCACAAACAAGCAAGTTACCTGGAATGTTCGGGTATAGAATCATCTTCTTTTTTATTGGGCGATAAAAGTAATGCTCTCCAAAGTAAGATGCCCCGTTTGGATTTAAGGTCGCTGATAGCTGATTTTAGTGCCGATCTGACCCTCCTGCCTATAACAAACAGTGTTAATTTTACCGACCTTTCGACCGGTACAATTACCACCTGGACATGGTCATTCCCCGGGGGAACACCGAGTACTTATGTTGGGCATATTCCTCCACCTGTTTACTACAACACAGCAGGTACCTATAATGTAACTCTAACTGTTTCTGATGGTGTTGAAACGATTTCGACTACAAAAACAGCCTACATTAACGTTGTCAATTATCCCGCTGGATGGTCTTTTACACGGACTGCAACATCACACCTGATTTCGGTTGCAACAACTATTTCATTTTCGACACCACTACAGGCAGGCGATTTTATCGGGGTTTTTTATCTCGACCAGAATAGTATCGAAAGATGCGGTGGCGCTAATGTTTGGGATGGCGTGCATAATAAAGTGGTCGTTGCATTTGGCGATGATGCCACCACAACACCTTTGAAAGAAGGATTTGCCGCAGCAGAAACTTTTGTTTGGAAAGTTTTCTTTAATGCAACGACAAATGTTAAGAACGCGTCCGTTTCATACAACACAGCCTTACCAAATTTTGATGGAAAATTCGCCGACAATGGATTATCAGCACTTACAGTTGTAAATACAAATCCTCTCGAAATTGATGCTACAGCTACACCAGGATCAATATGTGGCTCAGGAACTCAGGTACAATTAAATGTTACCGTACTTGGTGGAACCGGAACTTACACCTACGCATGGACTTCAAGTCCGGCTGGATTTACTTCAACACTCAAAAATCCGGTTCATACACCCACCCAAACAACAACTTACTCCGTTACTGTAAACGACGGTGCTACATCAGTTTCTGATAATGTTACTGTTACGGTATCAGGTCAGGCCACTGCCAGTGCAGGTGCTGATGCCACTATTTGTCAGACTGCCACGAAGACAGTGCCCGGTTCTGCAACAAATTACTCATCAACATTATGGACAACCAGTGGGGATGGTACATTTAACAGTGCCACTGTATTGATCGCAACCTATACTCCAGGTGCTAATGATATTTTAAACGGAACTGTGTCGCTTACTTTAACAGCAAACCCAATTTCGCCTTGCACAAATGTTGCCTCTGATTTAATGGTTCTTACCATCAGAAAAACACCAGTTAGTAACGCCGGAACCGATGCTACCATTTGCCAGACTAATACTCATACTTTGTCAGGATCCGCTCAAAACAATTCGAGCGTTACGTGGACGACTTCAGGAAATGGTACTTTTAGCAGTACATCAATTCTAAGCCCGGTTTATACTCCCGGTACCACAGATATTTCTGCAGGAACAGTTAATTTAACACTTTCCGCAGCTGCTGTTTCCCCATGTACTATTGCAGCAACCGACTCAAAAATTCTGGTTATTCAAAAATCGCCTACAGCAAACGCAGGAATTGATGCAACAGTTTGTTCAGGAAATACACATCAGTTATCAGGATCAGCTCAATATAACGGAACAGTTGAATGGACAACTTCAGGCGATGGAAGTTTTAGTAATACCGCAATCACCAACCCAATTTACACGCCCGGAACCACCGACATTACAAACGGAACAGTTACCTTAACGCTGACTGCCTCAGCCGTTTCACCATGCACAACTTCAACGCCAGACTCTAAAATATTGGTAATACGTAAATTACCTACTGCAAATGCAGGAATTGATGCTACAATTTGTCAATCCAGCACACATCAGTTGTCGGGTTCAGTACAAAACCAATCAAGTGTTTTATGGACGACTTCCGGAAATGGCACTTTCAGTAGCACATCAGTCGTAAGCCCGGTTTACACACCCGGATCTACTGATATTGCAACAGGAACGGTTACATTGACTTTGACCGCAAATGCCCTTTCACCATGTACCGGTTCTGTTGCCGATTCAAAGATTATTATTATTCAAAAATCACCAAGTGCAAATGCAGGCGATGATGCTTCCATCTGCCAGGGTAGCACCCATCAGCTTGCAGGATCAGCACAAAACTATGGAACAGTTACCTGGACAACCACCGGTAATGGAACTTTCAGCAGTAACTCAATTTTAGATCCAGTTTACACGCCCGGAACTGCTGATGTTACTTTAGGAACAGTTACGCTTACTTTAACTGCTTCAGCAATCTCTCCTTGTACCATTACAGGAACAGATACTAAAACACTTAAGGTTCAGAAAAATCCTACTGCCAATGCCGGAGCAGATGCAACAATTTGTCAGACCAGCACACATCAATTATCAGGAACATCCCAAAATTACGGAAGCCTTTTATGGTCAACCTCCGGAGATGGGAGCTTTAGCTCAACTACCGTTGCAAGTCCGATTTACACTCCTGGATCGGGAGATATTTTGGCGGGATCAGTTGTCCTGACTTTTACTACTCAGGCAATTTCGCCTTGTACAGTTTCAGCATCGGATTTCAAGAATTTGGTTATCCAGAAATCACCAACAGCCATGGCCGGTGATGATGCGGATCTTTGCCAGGGAATAACACATCAACTTTCAGGAGCAGCACAATTTTATGGAAACATTTTATGGGCAACGTCCGGTGATGGTACTTTTAGTTCGACAACTATTTTGGACCCAATTTATACTCCCAGCACCAATGACGTTTCTACCGGTACAGTAACATTAACACTTAATTCAAATGCAATTTCACCTTGTTCCGTATCGGCTTCTGATAATCTGGTTGTTACTATTCAAAAATCGCCACAGGTTTATGCTGGAAATGATGCCGTTACCTGTGAAAACACTTCCTACTATTTGGTTGAAGCTACCACGGAGAACACTACGTCAATAAACTGGACCACAAATGGTGATGGTTCTTTTGGTGATGCTGTCAGATTAAACACAGCCTATTTACCAGGTGCTGCAGATATTCTTGCCGGATCGGTTGAACTTTGTATTTATGGTGAGCCGATTAATCCATGCCTGGCACCAGTTCCCGACTGCCTGATATTATCTGTGGTGATGTTACCAACTGTTTTTGCAGGGGAAGATGCTACTATTTGTCAGGATGGATCGTACTCAATTGCAGATGCTACGGCAACAAATTATAGTTCGATAAATTGGACTGGTAACGTTGATGACCCTCAGAATTTGAATGCAAAATTTACCCCAACACGGGATGATATTGATGCAGGTTTTGCAGAGCTTTGCCTTACGGTTGAGCCAAAAGAACCCTGCACTCTTTCTGTTTTCGATTGCTTAACAATTACAATTACAAAATCACCCACTGCTTTTGCTGGTGAAGATGCAACAATCTGCCAGGGAGATTTTTACACAATTAGCGATGCCACAGCACAAAATTATAGTGCCCTTCAATGGTTCACTACCAACGGAGGTGGCAATTTTGATAATGAAAATGTACAAAATCCTACTTATTACCCAAGTCCCGCTATTGATTATCCACAAGGATCGGTTGTACTTTGGCTGAATGCGATGCCAATAAATCCTTGTGCAACAGGGGCTATTGATAATATGACCTTAACCTTCCAGTCGCCTCCATCGGTTAATGCCGGTGATGATGCATTAATTTGCGTTACACAAACTTTTACAACCAATCCAGCAGTCGCTAATCAATCAGCAGTGCTCTGGAATACCACTGGTGATGGCTATTTTGATGCTGCCTCTTCAGAAATCACCATTTATAATCCGGGACCCGGTGACCTTGAAAAGGGTACAGTTGACCTATGTCTCACCGCCTATGCAATAAATCCCTGTGAAGCACAAGCTGAAGATTGTCTCACGCTTACATTTCAGCCACTCCCCACAGTTGATGCTGGTTTTGATGCAATAATCTGTGAAAACGGAACATACAATTTGGCTGCCTCCGCAGCATTTTATTCTTCCTTATCCTGGTCAGGGAATGTTGATGACAAAACAGTTATAAATCCGGTTTATTCCCCAACAGCCGACGACATTGCAGCCGGCTTTGCCGAAATTTGCCTAACAGCATCATCAATAAATCCTTGCACCGACGATGTAACCGACTGTGTAATTATCACAATTCGGTTATTGCCTGTTGTAAATGCCGGTTCTGACGTTACCATCGGCGAAGGTTATTCTTACACAATTGAGGATGCTTCTGCAAATAATTATAGTACTTTACTTTGGGCAACAACCGGAGATGGAGTATTTGATGAAGTTGGCAGCCTTTATCCGACTTACGCTCCCGGTAACGGAGATAAGAGCGCCGGGACTGTTGATTTGTGCCTGACTGCTCAACCACTTTCGCCTTGTGAATTATCTGCCGAAGATTGTATGACCATCACCATCGAATTATTGCCAATAGCAAATGTTGGTGCTGATGTAACGGTTTGTGAAAATGAAAGCGTTACATTGGCCGAAGCAACTGCCAGCAATTATAGCTCATTACTTTGGACAACCAATGGCGATGGTAGTTTTGATGACCCAACAATTCTGAATCCAAAATATACACCCGGAGTTAATGATAATACCATTGAATCGGTACAATTATGCTTAATCGCTCAACCAATTTCTCCTGCTACCTTTGTTGCTGAAGATTGTTTGATACTAAACATAATCCCAATCCCGACATCATTTGCCGGCCCGGATATTACTATTTGCGAAGGAGAGATGGTTTATCTGGAATTTGCAACTGCCGCCAATTATAACTCAATTTTATGGTACACACCAAATGGATCAGGAACTTTTAACAACGATCAAATTGTAAATCCTGAGTATTATCCAAGTTCTATTGATTTCCAGCTGGGTTGTGTTGATCTTTACATAATTGCCTCCCCAATTGATCCATGCGCAATTTCAGCTCAGGATAATATGCAGCTTTGTTTCCAGAAACCACCAACAGCTTTTGCCGGAGACAATATTTCTGTTTGTGAAACAGCAACCATCACTTTAACACAAGCCACTGCAGAAAATTATAGTTCTTTAAGCTGGGCAACCACAGGAGATGGATATTTTGATGATTCACAAGCATTAAATCCTGTTTATACAGCTGGTGCTGGTGATATTAATGCTGGATCTGTTGAACTTATCCTTTCAGCACAACCTAAAGATCCATGTGCTTCTGTTGCTACTTCTTCGATCATGATTTTTATTACAAAGCAGCCAACAGTTAATGCAGGA
>CAIYZW010001077.1 GCA_903930725.1 uncultured Bacteroidota bacterium | reverse complement strand
TATTTTCAACCAATGAGTAGTTACGCATTAAACCAATGAAATCGTCAAAATCCTTCTCAAATGTGGATAGCTCCACGTTGTATTTATTACGGATTTGATTACTGATTTCGGTAGTACCACTGCTTTCTTTTAACAAATTAATGATGTCAACACCGATTGGATTCACAGTAAAAGATTCGCCTGTGTCGGGATTAAAAACAAAACCCGAGTCGCTGACTGCTATGTTTGGTTTGATTTTCATATTGATAAGATTTATAAATTATAGCTGATTTATGATAAGATTTCGAAATTTATTCGACGATTAATTTTTCGGCCCTGGAACAGTAACTACCAGATGTTAAATAATAAAGATACGTTCCCCGGGGCAGTTGACCAGTTTCGATAATGATATTATCAAAATTGCGGTCAACGGTGTGTTTTTGAACAATTTTCCCCTGTAAATCGGTGATGGTGAGCGTTCCTTCAAATTCGCCTTCAGGCAACGTGTATGGAACCGTTGTAAAGTTTCCAGCCGGATTTGGAAATGCTTTTAAAGATGATAAATCTTTAATATGCTGTTCCTGAACTCCGTTAATCAAACTTCCGGGCAAAGTATAAAATCTGGTTTGCACGGTGTAATTAAGCTGTGAATAATCAAAAACATAAGCTTCCATTTTGGTTCCCAAATCTTCTAAATTAAAAGCATAAAGGTACTGACAGCCAGGAATTGATAATAACTCGGCCCCGTTTTCCTTAACAATTTTGGCGGTGTAAGTATAATATTGGTTAGTAGCATTGTAACTGTAATAAATATATGCCAAAGCCAGCGAATTATCGGTTGTAAAAAGGTTTTCGGAAACATACTTTATGTCGTAGAGGTAATTATTGGCAGGCACGCTCAGGTTGATGGTTTTCCATAAAGTATGGTTGGTATTGTAAATAAGGCACTTGCTGTTAACAACATCCATGTGGTAAATTTTATAACCCGAGTTGGCTAATTTGGTGTAATCGCCGGAGTAATCGTACGAATGTTCGAACGTAATCTGGCTATGGGCAAAGCCAAATGCAAAAAGCAGGACAAGCAGGAAACCGGTTTTTTTCATTTTTAAAAGTTATTGTAATTTCTTAGTAAGTTAAAATAAGTAATTATTAGTTATTTGATGTGAGACTGGCTAATTTTCAAGCTCAAACTTTCGCGCAAAATTAGGTTATTAATTTTAAGTCGGATACCTGTAAATGTTTGATTTTGAAAAAAGATTATATATCAATTATTTAAAGAACAACATTGTTTTCAACAAAAATTCCCCCGGATCAACAGACCCGGAGAAATTAATCTTCATAAACCTAACTAAAATCTATTCCGAAATTTTGTTTTCATTAACATCCTTAAACTCATACTGGCAAGTGCAAAATCCATTTCCAACTTCCCATCCTGTAGTTACAACAGCGTTGTACATTTCCTGGGTGATGAACTGCGGTGTGTAGGTAAGTCCGTGGAAATTAAGATGCGCATAAAATGCCCGCATGTGGTTGCGTGAACCGCGGTGAAGTTGGTCCAAAACATAGAGGATGTCCATATTGTCAACATCCTGGTTGGTATGATAAACCAGGTCGGCAATGTCGTAATCTTCAATAGTTTCGCCAACAATAATCGCATCGTGCAGCGAAAGATTTCCCTGTGTCAGAAGTGCATCATAAAGTTGCTGAACATCCTGGTTTACAAAAACACCCTGAACATGATCCAAAGCGATGTCGGGCAGATTGTACTTTTCGAGAAGTGCTTTTACTGCTGTAGTATGAATTTCTTCGCTGTTCGAGATATTATTAAACACCGGAATGTGGTACTTTGCGTACATTGCAATGTAGATGTCACGGGCAAGAAGTTCTTCTTCACGGACAAAGTTTAAGGCAGCAATTTCGGTATCCGAAAGTTCTTCAACAGGCATTCCGTTGATACAGTCGTAAATACAATCTACAATGCCGTCGGTTTCGGTTTCGATGGTCATGCTTTTTTCGATGCCGCTAACAAAGGTTTCATCGCTGGAAGTATTTGCTGCAACGGTTCCATCTGATTTGCTGCACTGCACAAAAAACAGCGCAAAAGCCAGAACTGCTGCACTCATTAATAATTTTACTGATAATCTTTTCATTGTTTTATGTTTTTAAATTTATATTTTGATAACGCAACAAAAGTATTTCCACCGGCCATTATAGCTGTTATGAAATTTAATAATAATTGTACAAGATTTTAAAGTGTGTTTTGTTAGTTCAGCCCAACATCAGACAGGCGTTTTTTTGGCTCATAGCGGAATCTTTAATATTCCCAACAGATTGATACTTAATAAGCCCATTCCTCTGGCACGAAGAAACACCGATTAATTGCTTTATTATTTTGTCTGATCAACATAAGAACCAAATTCTTTCCTTTGGTGTGAAGATTTCGACTTGCATTTTGCCACAGTGTTTTTATCAATTCGCAGGATCCCTTTTAATATAAATCGGTACAGAAGTATTATTTGTTTTAATTTGGCCTGCTAAAATTAAACTCAATTCTATTATGAAAAAGATTAAAGCGATTCTTTTGTTTCTGGTTATTTTTGCGAATGGCTTTGCACAATCGCCTCAAGCCTTTCAATACCAGGCTATTTTACGATCTGATGATGGAAATCCGATAATCAATACCGGGGTAAGTTTAAAAATCAGCATTTTATCAGACACCGTTCTAAACATTGTTCTTTACGCAGAATCTCAGAATATCGTTACCGATAATTTTGGTGAGATCAGCCTCCAGGTTGGGAAAGGCACAGTTTTGGCCGGAGAATTTTCAGGAATTTTATGGGAGTCAGGCCAAACTTTTATTAAGGTTGAGTTTGACCCGGCGGGAGGATCAAATTATCAGTTATCAGGCAGGAGCCAATTCTTGTCGGTGCCTTACGCACTTTATGCCAACCAAAGCGGAAATTCTTTTGCTGCCGGGCCGGGAATTAGTATCACCGAAAATACGATCTCAAATATTGGCGATTTAAGTGCCAGTAACGAACTTCAAACTTTATCAAAACTTGGAAATTCCATTACGCTAAATCCAGGTGGAGGTTCTGTAACCGACCTCGACAATCAGACTTTGTCGGTTAACAGTAACGGCACCACCCGCCA
This sequence comes from uncultured Bacteroidota bacterium, assembly GCA_903930725.1. Taxonomy (GTDB): domain Bacteria; phylum Bacteroidota; class Bacteroidia; order Bacteroidales; family 4484-276; genus CAJATL01. The sequence goes on along the minus strand of CAIYZW010001077.1, from coordinate 1,801 downwards.
AATACAGATTTCGGGTGGAAATAATGTTAACATTGATGTTGCCGATAACGACAACAATCCTTCAAATGAACTTCAGGTGATTTCGATCTCGCACGACACCCTGTTTTTATCGAATGGCGGATTTGCAAAATTACCAGCTTCCACCAATGCTGTTGTTCCGGTAGGTGGCTGTATCCAAAGTATAAATCCAACACCTCCGCAAGGATATGTTTATTCAGGAACAGGATTTACTGCCGGCGATCAGTGGAATACACTGCCTTCGATGTCAAATAGCCGCTTTGGGTCGGCAGTTGCAGCGGTGGGCAACCAGATTTTTGTGATGGGCGGCTGGGATGGGCTTAGTGCTGTAAGTAAGGTTGTCGAAATGTACGATTTACAAGCCAAAACATGGACACGAAAATCAAACATGCCAACAGGAACGGTTTATGCTGCTTCGGCAGTTGTAGGAAATCTTATCCATGTGATAGGTGGGTACAATGGAACTTCGGCGTTGAGTACACATCTCGTGTATAATACGCTGACTGATAGCTGGTCGCAGAGTACTCCACTGACTTCGCCACGCTCAGGTAGCGGTGCCGCAGTGGTTTCTCAAAAAATTTACCTTATCGGTGGTTTTTACAATGGGGCTTCTTTAAACACAAATGAAATGTTTGATCCTTTGACAAATTTATGGACTTCTAAAATTACCATGACTACAGCGAGAACCGACTTTGCCATTGCCGCCCTTAACGATGTAATTTATGCAATTGGTGGCTGGGATACAGATGTTCTGAACAACAATGAGGCTTATTCCCCGGCAGCGAATACCTGGACAACTTATTATCCGATGAATACGTATCGTTCGTCTTGTTCGGCCGCGGTTTCTGGCAACAGAATTTACGTTTTGGCCGGTGGTGATTCATACAGGTTCACCAGCAACACCGAAGGTTATGACCCCACCACAAACGAATGGATTTCAAAATCAAATATTCCCGCATCCCGCTCATATTTTGGAGCAGTTGGAATTGGCAATAAAATTTATGTTGTTGGCGGGTATTTTGGAAGCCCACTCAATTCTTTGTTGGAATACGATCCTGCAACAAAGCAATATTATATTCATTGCGTCCAATAAAAAACGACTTCCAACAAACAAAAAAAGCTGCCCCTAACTAACAGGACAGCCTTTTAAACCTAACTAATACGTTTATTTTATAACCACTTTATGTGTTGTGAAGATTCCGTTGGTTTCGATTTTAACGAAATAGATTCCCTTGTTAAATTCGTTTAAATTGAGCTGCAACTGATTTGAATTTGAAGCATTTTCAAAAACAATCTGACCCAGGTTATTCAGCATCCAAACATGATTCATTTCGCGATCGGAAACTACATTTAATACATCTGTAGCTGGATTAGGATACAAGCTCAGGACAGGTACTGCAACCGATTCGGTGCTAATACTGTTTTTTAAGTCCGAATTTTGAGTTATTCCCGAATTTGAATTTGCAGGTGGGACTATAGTGAAAGCAGCATCACTTACATCGGTAAGAAAACCAATGGTGCAACTGGAAATTTTAACTGTAAAGTCCTCGCCAGAAGCAATTCCGGCTGGAATAAGCCAATTGAAACTACCACTATTTGGAATAGCACCAGCTATAAATGCGAACCTTACTCCTCCTTTTAACAAGGAAAGGCTAACGTTTCCTACGATATCACTGGTCCATGTGATGGTGCTTGTTGTACCGGCTGTTAATATCTCTCCACCATTTGGAGAAGTCAATGTTAAAGTGCTACCACTACCTGCGATAACCGAGAAAGGAGCATC
>CAIYZW010001076.1 GCA_903930725.1 uncultured Bacteroidota bacterium | reverse complement strand
TCTCCTGTAGTTTTGGCTGATGATGCGCAAACAGATGGCGCCGTAAATGTTAACGATCTGGGAGTTCAATTATCGCTTACCCCATCGGCAACTGGCTGGAATTACGCCAAAATCAACGATCCGGGAAATGGAAATTTCAGGATTGTAAGTTGTACACGTGAAGATGGACAGATAATACCGCTCGACAATATCTGGCTGACTTACGTTACCATCCCTGATGGTGGCGAGCCAAATTACGAAAACAAGCTCCACTTTGTTGACACCTTTGAGGATCTTAGCCCAAAAAGCTATACTGTAATTTTTGAAGCAATAGATCAAAATGTTCCGAAGGTTTTAACAATTACCGGACTTCCGGAAGGTGGAATTACCGACACACCTGTTACCGATCTTCAGGTGTTGTTCAGCAAGCCCATTGATCCGGCTACTTTTGATTATCAGGATATGACGCTCAAATGTCAGGGCGGACCAAACTTGATGGATCCCTCTGTAATTGTCAATCAGTTGACGGATACCACCTTTAATGTGAATATCTCAACCAAAACCAGCTCCAACGGATTTTATGTGCTCAACGTTCAGACAGCTGAGATTACCGACCTTATCGGGAATCACGGACAGACCGGGAAACAGGTTTCATGGATTCAGGCCATTTCGACGCCGGCGATTGATTACTTCATCGGTTTACCCGAAATACCCGGAGAATCTATTGATACGCTCCTGGTTTTATTTAACATGCCTATTAATCCTTCGACCTTTACAAAGGATCAACTGGTGTTGACTGATTCTGATGATAATTCCATCCCAACCAGTTCGCTGGTTATTACATCCGAAAGCATTAATAATGTATTGTTCAAAATCAGTGGATTACTTCCATTGACTTCGGGGAATGGCAGTTATAAACTTACTATTAAAGTTACCGAAATTCAGGGTGAAACCGGACTTGTCGGCTTACTCGATCAATCGGTTTCATGGACAGTTTGTAAAATTCTTCCTCCGGTTGCAGATGCAGGTGAAGATGATTCGGTTTGTATTGGTGAAAACTATCAGTTAAACGGTTCCGTTCAAAATGCAGGCTCATATTCATGGACGACTTCAGGAACCGGAACATTTGATAACAATCAGATACTTACACCAGTTTATACACCCGGTTTGGCAGATATTACCAATGGTTCAGTGCAAATTACCCTCATTGCACAGCCTTTGAGTAATTGTGCGGTTGCTGCATCTTCAGCAATGGTTGTAAAAATCCAGAAAAAATCGCTTGCCAATGCAGGTGCAGATGCGGATATTTGCGACAATCAGGTACACCAGCTTTATGGGACTGTTTCAAATTCAAGCACTTATTCCTGGTCAACATCTGGTGACGGAACCTTTAGTAACAATCAGATTTTAACCCCGGTTTACACACCCGGGTCAGGGGATAAATCATCTGGTGCTGCAACATTGAAACTTACCACACAATCTATCAACCCATGTATCTTCAACAGCGAATCATCCATGCTCTTAAAGGTTCATGCCTCACCGGTAGTTAATGCAGGAAACAATGCCATAGTCTGCGAAAATCTGACATACAAGCTTTCAGGAACAGTAGCAAACACAGCGAATTTTGTATGGACCTCATCCGGCGATGGATCATTTGACCTATCCAACATTTTAACTCCTGTTTACACTCAAGGCGCCCAGGATAAAATAAACGGACAGATTGTTCTTACTTTATATGCCCAGCCTGTAAGTCCTTGCCAGTTTGGCAAATCTTCGTCAGTAACACTTACGCTGCAATATTTACCAGTTGCTGATGCCGGTGAAAACACAACGATCTGCCAGGGTGATTTGCTTCAGCTTTCTGCCGGATTACAGAACCATAAAAGCTTTTTCTGGGCTTCAAATGGTGATGGAACATTCAATTCCAGGTTTATTCTCACGCCTGTTTATACCCCGGGAACTGGTGATATTTCAAAGGGTACTTTCAATATCATTTTATTTGCCCGACCGTTTGCGCCATGTTTTTATTCTGATGTTGACACAAAAATCGTCACCATTCAAAAATCGCCAACTGCAAATGCAGGCAGCGATGCAACCATCTGTGAAAACGGAACGCACCAGCTTTCGGGAACTGCCCAAAATCAAAGCACTGTTTTGTGGACGACTTCCGGCAACGGAACTTTTAGTTCGACAAGCTCACTAAACCCGGTTTATACACCTGGAGTTTCAGATATTGCTGTCGGAACGGTTACCTTAACATTGACGGTTACCGCAGCTTCGCCTTGTTCAGGGTCGGCGTCCGATACCAAGATTGTACAATTCCAGAAGCCGCCAACAGCCAATGCCGGTCCGGATGGAACCATTTGCCACAACGAAGTTTATCCGGTAAACGGAAGTACAACTTATTCAATGGCATCATTGTGGACAACTTCGGGAGATGGAACTTTTAGTTCGGCAAGCTCATTAACCTCGGTTTATACACCTGGCCAAAATGATGCTCTAACTGGCAACGTTCTGTTGACCTTGACAGCACAACCAGTGGGATCATGCGCAGTTTCGGCCTCCGACCAGTTGAGCCTCCATCTTAATTATTGCCACGGTTTGGTTATTCCTTCGGGATGGTCAGGTGTTTCAACTTTTGTTGATCCGATAAATCCGGCAATGGAGGCCATTTTCCAGGATGTCATCAACGATCTGACGATTCTCTATTCGCAAACAGGCGTTTTCTGGCCAGGTCAAAATATCAATACCATCGGGCAGTGGAAACGTTTGGAAGGTTACACCATAAAGGTTGAGAATCAGATTGACCTTATGATTGCTGGTTCAAGATCGGATAACCGGACACTTCAACTTTCGCAAGGTTGGAATCTGATTCCGGTATTAAGCGAATGCGAAGCCGATGTTGTTTCATTGTTTGCCGGAAAAGGCGTTGTGGTGGTTAAAGAGGTTGCCGGATGGCAACTGTACTGGCCCGCCTTGAATATCAATACCATTGGAAGTTTGCAAACCGGCAAATCCTATTATGTATTGATGTCGGCACCAGCTACAATTACCTTTGCTGTTTGTCCTCCCGGCGCGTTAGCACCGGGTAAAAGTTCGACAGATTTCGGAATGTTGGAAATGATAAACAACGGCCCATGGGAAATTTCAGCACGTTCGCCTTACAGCCACATCATTGGGATCAGCAATGAAGTTGTTAATGCTTCGCCAATAAAAGCCGGCGACTACCTCGGTGCTTTCGACCAAACCGGGCAATGTTACGGATTGGTAAAATGGGAAGGCGAAAGCACTGCACTCACCATGTTTGGCGATGACCCAACCACGCAGGTAAAGGATGGTTTTACGCCCGGCGAGACAATTTTTGTGCGTTTGTTTATCCAGGCAACCGCTCAGGAATATGAACTTGAGGTAAGCTGGGATCAGGCATGGCCACAACATGACGGATCGTTTAATTCAACCGGTCTTTCGGCGATTTCCGGCTTCAAAATTGGGGCAACCCACATTTATGAGCAAGGAGATTTTGATGTGTTGATTTATCCAAACCCGGCTGATGATGTTATTTTTATTGATCTTAGCAAGCAGCAGGAAATATCTGCAATGTTGACAGATGTGAATGGCAAAGCAGTATTAAACCAACGCTTTACCGGTTTACGAAATCAACTTGATATTTCAACTTTACGCAAAGGTGTTTACTTTCTGAAATTAGAAGGCGAAGGCTTTTTAAAGATTGAGAAGGTAATCAAGCGATAATTTAAAACTTTAAAAAGTAAAAAGGCTGTCTGGAATTCCGGGTAGCCTTTTTTTTACGTTCTGGCTTGATGATGGTCTGAAGAAAAT
>CAIYZW010001075.1 GCA_903930725.1 uncultured Bacteroidota bacterium | reverse complement strand
TGGTACTTATCTCAAAGTTTGTCGGGTTCTTCTCCCATTCAATGGCCAGTTTACACGATTCGAGGCCAACTTTTCCGCGTGGATCTTCGGGGACGCGCTCTGCGTACAATTTGTAATACTCAAGCGCTTCGTCGTATTTTGCTGAAGCGCAAAGTGTTTCGGCAAGGTAAAATAAAACCAAAGGTTCGGTGCGGTCGTATTTGGCCCGTTCGAGGCGTTTGTAAAATGCCTCGGCTCTTTTCATTTCGTTGGTCAAACGGTAACATTCGGCCATCTGGTAGCTGATCCTGTTTTTTTCGTTTTTGTTGCTTTTTGTCCGGGAATAGGCTTTTTTATATTTTGGGATGGCCAGCGAATACCTCAGATTCAGAAAATCTTCATCGGCAGCCTGCGCTTTTTTGCTTTGAGCTTCGGCCCGAAAAGATGTAAGGATAATAAGCGAAAATGTGATGATCGTAAGATACCGGAAGTGCATAGAATTATTTTTTTTCTTTAAACAAACCTCTGAGTTATTCCTGCTTTTGTTTTACAATTAATTTATTGTTCAGAAAAACTATTGGAAAACCTCAGGTTAACGCCGAAGCCAAAAACTTTAGTATTTTAAAATGTTTTCCAAAGCGCATCCATCAAATTTACTAGGCTGTGACTGAAAAGCTTGTCAGAGTTGCGGCTCTTTGTTTTCGGGCTTTTTGCCACTGTCTTCGACCGACTTTGTAATGTCGCGGGTGGCATTCCGGATATCACTTTTCAGTTTATCGGTGGTTTCCCTGATATCTTTGGTTTCCTTTGTAATCTCTTCGGTGATTTCGCTGGTCGCTCTTTTAATCTCGTTTACACTTTTCCCAATCCAGCGGGCAATTTCCGGGATTTTATCAGGCCCAAAAACAATAAACACAACCAGTAAAATGACAAAAATTTCGCCGCCGCTGATATCGAAAAATGCAAGTGTCAATTTATTAGAATTTTAAAGTTTGAATTTTGATGATCTTGTCTGATGTTTGAAGGCAGTTAAATGTTATCAAAAGCTCAAATATCGCAACACAACAAACCTGGCAAATGTATAAAAAAAGTCCCGATAAAGGTATGATAACCTTGTACCGGGACTTTTCTTTTAAAAAGTGCTAATTATTTTTTGAGTTTCTTAGCTTCATCTTTCCTTTGTTTACGCATGATAAGGTCGTAAGCAAGCGGGCTGGCGATAAATACCGATGAATATGTTCCAACAGTAATACCAACAAGCAGTGCAAAAGCAAATCCTCTGATAACTTCACCACCAAAAATAAAGATCGCGATCAGAGTTACGATGGTTGTTCCCAAAGTATTGATACTTCTTGCCAACGTACTGTTAACCCCGTGATTCATGTTTTCGAACAGAGACTTTTTGGGATGGTTGGTCAGGTTTTCACGGATACGGTCGAAGATGATTACCGTGTCGTTGATGGAATAACCAATGATAGTAAGGATTGCCGCAATAAATGACTGATCCACCTCGAGACTGAACGGCATAATGCTGTATAATAACGAGTAAAGGGCAATCACAAACATGGTATCGTGGAAAAGTGCAGCAACACCGCCAAAACCATACTGCCATTTATTAAACCTCACAGCAACGTAGGCGAATATTACAATCAAAGCAAAAATGATGGCTAAAATTGCACTGTTCCTTATGTCGTCGGCAATGGTTGGCCCAACTTTTTGAGAACTTAAAATCCCTGTAAGCTTTTCTGCACCGGTATCTGCCGTAAAACCGTTGTAAGTAATCTTTTGATCAACATAAAAAGGTTTTAAGGCTTTAAAAAGTTTGTTGGTGATAACGGCATCAATAGCCGGGTTTTCGCTGTTTATTTCGAATTTGGTAGTTACTTTAACCTGCGAATTGGGGCCGAAAACTTTTACTTCGGGCTGTTGTCCAAATTCATCATTAAGTGCTGCTCTTATGTCGTTTGTGTTAACATCCTGATCAAAACGGATTACATAAGTACGGCCTCCAGAGAAGTCGACACCATAATTTAAACCTCTGAAAGATAATGAAACGATACCAAGAATAATTACTGTTGACGAAACGATGTAACCGATTTTCCGTACGCCGATAAAATCGAAATTCGCATTAACCAAGGTATTCATGGTGTGTTTATTTCCGAAAGGCACTGGTTTATTCCTGTCGAGGTAATATTCAAAAACCATTCTCGAAATAAAGATAGCTGTGAAAAGTGAAGTAAGAATACCAATGATTAAGGTGGTTGCAAAACCCTGGATTGGGCCAGTTCCGAAAACATATAAAATGATACCGGTGAGCAATGTTGTAACCTGACCGTCAATAATAGCAGAATAGGCATTTTTAAAACCGTCGCTGATAGCAAGTTTAATACCTTTTCCTGCTCTGACTTCTTCTTTAATACGTTCATAAATAATTACGTTCGCATCAACCGCCATACCCATGGTAAGCACGATGCCGGCAATACCAGGCAAAGTAAGAACAGCACCCAGAGATGCCAATATTCCAAAAAGGAAAAATATGTTCACAAGTAAAGCAATATCAGCAATCCATCCTGCACGGTTGTAATAAAGTCCCATGTAAATGAGAACAAGGAAAAATGCGATTATAAACGAAATTAAACCATTATTGATAGCCACTTTACCAAGTGACGGTCCAACAACAGCTTCTTCGACGATTCGGGCAGGAGCTGGAAGTTTACCTGCTTTTAAGATATTTGCAAGGTCTTTTCCTTCGGCAACTTCAAAGTTTCCGGTAATTGATGAACGTCCGTTTGGAATTTCGCCGTTTACGTTTGGTGCTGAATACACATAATCATCAAGGACGATGGCAATTTGTTTTCCTACGTTATCTCCGGTTAGCCTCTTCCAGATTCTCGCACCTTCCGAATTCATATTCATGGCAACTTCTATGCGGCCATTCTGATCAAAGTCCTGATTGGCATCTACAATAACTTCGCCACCTAATGCTGCCGAGCCATCGCTCGAACTAACCTTTAATGCAACCAATTCCAGCAAATCGGCACCAAATCTTTTCGCATCGGGTTTATTCATCCAGGCTAATTTCAAATCGCGCGGGAAAATATCTTTAACTTTCCTGAGCATGTAATTTACCATGGCTGTATCTTTAATTTGAGCAATACCAACTGTTGCCGATGCCGAAGGCGCATACTGGCCCTGAGCATTCTGAACAAGATTAGGCCTGAGGTAAGCAAATAAAGGATTTGTTTTGGCAATTTCGTCAGCCGACCGTCCTTCTTTTTTTGTTGAGAGTGAATCACTGATTTTATCAAGCAAATCTTTTTTGGTCGAATCGGCAGGGTTTGTAATTGCTGAGGTTGTGGTTTTGGTCAGATCCTGTGATGTTGTTTTGGAAGGTTCGCTTTCGATGATTGATTCTTCTTTTAAAACGCTTAACAGCTTTTGATCAGCCAGTTGGAAATAATTGTAAACATCCGTAAAGTTGTAGGTTTCCCAGAATTCAAGACTTGCAGTTCCCTGTAAAAGTTTACGAACGCGTTCGGGTTCCTTTATGCCGGGAAGTTCGACAAGAATACGCCCAGCAGTTTGTAATTTCTGAATGTTTGGCTGGGCTACGCCAAACCTGTCGATACGTGTACGGAGAATGTTGAAAGTACGATCAATGGCGCCATTGGTTTCGGTACGAATAATCTCGAGTACCTCGGCATTGGTCGAATTATAACTGATCTTGTCTTTGAACTCGGTAATAAAAATTGAAGCAAGCTGAGCGTTTGGGTCAACTTCTTTAAACGACTCGCCAAAAAGGGTTACAAAATCTTTCTGGCTGTTTTTTTGTTTTTCTCTTGCAAGGTCAAGTGCCGCCTTGAAGGTTGGATTCTGGCTGTTTCCGGCCAGTCCCCTGATAATGTCAACAACCGAAACTTCGAGGGTAACGTTCATACCTCCTTTAAGGTCGAGGCCGAGGTTTAATTCGCGCTCTTTCGATTCCTTAAAAGTATATTTTCTTACCAGAATATTGTAAACAACCTGGTTTGACATGGAGTCGAGGTAATAACTCTGTCTTGCCTTTGAAATTGAATCTAAAAGATACTTTTCCTTGGCCTGATTACCGGCAGCCATTCTTTTAGCCAAATTTTCATTCGTTGCGCTTTGGGCGTAAGCTTTCGCCTTTTTTTCAACCCTTGAAGTTACGTAAGTAAACGATAAGTGGTACAGACAAACTAGCGCAAACAGGATGGCAATGAACTTAATAAATCCTTTGTTTTGCATGTGTTATTAATTTTTGAATAATAAATATTTATAATAATACCTCTTTTTTTTGAGGGTGCAAATATAGAACAACATTTAGAATTAGCAAATACAGGCTTGTAACAAAATAAAATAATGTGATTTTTTATGTCTGGTTAAGTTCTGAAAACCAAGGCCGGCAGCCATTTTCGGGCAATTGATGGTCCAAAACAGAAGTTTATATTTTAATAGGTTCGTTTTGGATTATTAAAAAGCAAATTCAAACATAAAATTTATAATGAGCTAAATATCAATCAGATGTACTTTCAGGATTACCTATGTCCGTTAGTTCGTCATTCGGGCCTAACCAAAGCAAAAATAACTTGTAGCCCAACGAAAGTAC
>CAIYZW010001074.1 GCA_903930725.1 uncultured Bacteroidota bacterium | reverse complement strand
GCTGGTTTTACTTTGATTATCAGTATCGAAAACATCAAAACCGAAATAAAAGTAGCCAAAAATGAGCATAACCGGGATAATTAAAAAAGCAAGGTTGGTTAAAGCTACCTGTTTTTTGCGGTTGGTTTTTCCGGTTCTGTTGGTAAACTGAGGCTCGTGTTTTATTAACGATTTACGGGAATTACGGTTAATTTTTGGAGAAATAAACGACGAAAGGCCGTAAGATTCTTTAAGGAAATTGGTTTTGGTGTCCTGCTTAAACTGAAGATTTCCTTCGTGGTCGGAATAAAAAATGCCGATGTTTTCGATGGTTACCTGGCTCCCGCTGTTGATGGTGGCAAGGGCTTCGTCAACCTCTTTTTCGATTATTCCGAGCGCTTCCTGGAAGGTAATTTTCCGGCAAACCGAAATATAATTCGCCAGCAAACCATCATTGGTTTTTAACTGCTCGTTAAACAGCACCGACTTTGATGGTGGATGGAACATATTCTGCACCGGGTGGATGTTTGCGGGGGCATAACTGCAAACAAAACCCCCGAAACCGGGAATAATCACACATTCATGCTCAAACAGTAAGTCGCTGATATATCGGGAAATATCCATTTTTGTTATTTTTTAGCTTCGACCAGCTAAATTAATCAAACTTGATTACCTGCTTTTAGGATGTTGATAATTTTTATTAAATCTTCTGGAGTGTCAACGGCAATGCTTTCAAAATCAGTTACCTGGGCGTAAATCGAAAAATTGTTTTCAATCCAGCGGAGTTGTTCGAGCGATTCGGCTTCTTCAAGTGTTCCGAAAGGCAATTTTACAATTTCTTCCAAAACCGCAGTGCGATAGGCGTAAATGCCTATATGTTTGAAAAAAACCATCTTTTCAAGCCAGTGGTTCGGCTCAACTCCCCGCAAATACGGTATGGGCTGGCGGCTAAAATAGATGGCCCGTTTGTCTTTTCCCAAAACAACTTTCACCACATTCGGGCTAAAAAGCTCATCTGCCGATTTAATTTCTTTGACCAGCGTAGTTATTTTTATTTCGGGATTTATAAAAAGGCCGGCAACTTTATCAATTTCTGAAGGTTCGATAAAAGGTTCGTCACCCTGGATATTGATGGCGACCTCGAATGTTTCGCCTGATGCCGCGAGTTTTTCGACAACTTCATGGCAACGGTCGGTGCCGCTGCGGTGGTTTACGCTGGTTATTACGGCAAAACCGCCATGCGCAACCACTTCATCGTAAATCCGCTCATTGTCGGTTGCAACAACAACTTTTTGGAGCAACAAAGCTTTTGATGCCTGCCTGTAAACCCGGTTAATCATCGAAATTCCGCCGATGTCGGCCAGCGGTTTTCCCGGAAAACGGCTCGAGGCAAATCGCGCCGGAATGATTCCTACAATTTTCATAGTCTATTTTTTCTGACCATACTCCATTAAAAAAGCCTTGATAAATGCTTCAAGGTCGCCGTCCATCACGGCCTGCACGTTGCTTGTTTCGTAACCGGTCCGTACATCTTTTACCAATTTATAAGGGTGCATCACATACGAACGTATTTGCGAACCCCATTCGATTCTTTTCTTGCTGCCTTCGATTTCGGCGATGATTTCCTTCTTTTTGCGAAGCTCGATTTCGTAAAGCTGCGATTTGAGCATGAGCATGGCTTTATCGCGGTTTTGTTGCTGCGAACGGGTTTCCTGACATTCGATTACAATTCCCGTGGGTTGATGCTTGAGCCTAACTGCGGTTTCGACTTTGTTTACATTTTGCCCGCCGGGCCCGCTCGAGCGGAAGGTGTCGAAACTTACGTCGGCAGGATTAATTTCGATTTCGATGGTGTCGTCAATCAAAGGATAGGCGTAAACCGAAGCAAACGACGTATGGCGCTTGTTGGCAGCATCGAACGGCGACAGCCGCACAAGGCGATGAACGCCACTTTCGCTTTTTAGATAGCCAAAAGCATAATCTCCTTCAAATTCGAGCGAAACCGATTTTATTCCGGCAACTTCACCTTCCTGGAAGTCAACTTCTTTAACTTTATAATTGTTCCGCTCACCCCAGCGGATGTACATTCTCATGAGCATCTCAGCCCAATCCTGGCTTTCGGTTCCACCGGCTCCCGGATTGATGTGAACAATTGCGCCAAGTTTGTCCTCTTTTCCGCTGAGCATATTTTTAAACTCAATGTTTTCGACCAAAAGAAGCGTTTTTTCAAATTGGTGGTCGAGTTCAGCCTCGGTGGCATCGCCTTCTTCAAAAAATGTGACCATTACATTTAAGTCGTCAAAAGCAGTGATGATTTTTTGATAAACGTCGGTCCACGATTTTTTTTCGTTAATAGATTTTAAAATCAACTCAGCCTTTTTGGAGTCATTCCAAAAGTTGGGCTGATGGGTTAATTCTTCTTCTTCTTTAATTTTTTCAAGCTTGGTATCAACGTCAAAGATACCTCCTGAGAGCCGTCACGCGTTTGCCAAGCTCTTTAATGTTTTCTGGTGATGTCATAAAATTGTTGTTGTAAACTATTTAAAAACTTTGTTAATGTATTCGTATTCATAGCCTTTTGTGGCAAGATAAGCTTTTATCTTCATTTCACGGTTAAATTCGTCATGGCCGGTGGTTTCTTTTTCCTTTTTAAGTTTCAGATAACGGAGATTTTCGAGATATTGATTTTCGTCAATGTCGTTTAATGCTACGTGAATTATTTCGGCAGGAATGAACCGCTGTTGGAGCTCGAACTGAATTTTGAGCCTTCCCCAACGCTTTTGGTTGATTTTGCTTCTTACAAAAAGGTTGGCAAATCTTGATTCCGATAAAAAATTCTCTTTTGT
>CAIYZW010001073.1 GCA_903930725.1 uncultured Bacteroidota bacterium | reverse complement strand
TCGTAATATTTATCGCATTGCCTGTCGGCGAGCATTTCGAGCATTTTTACAAAGTTTTCCTGATCGGGGAAACGTTTGATATAATGATAAAGCCCAAGGATGCAGTTGGCGTAGCCGCGGGCATGCTGTAATTGCGAGAGCTGCTGGGTTGAAATATGAAACAGTTCATGCGAAATCTGGAAAAGTGTATCGCTGGGTGCAAACCGGATAAGATATCCAAGCGCCCACATCGCCCGCCCGAAAGCGTCATCTGAACCAACTTCCTCCACGGTGTTTCGCCAGTAGGTGAGGTAATTTTTGAAACTACCATCCCTGTTTTGCATGTACATCAAAAAAGCTAAGTAACGGTAAATCAGCGAGAGGTAACGTTCTTCATTGGAGCGCTGATAAGCCATCAGGCAAACAACAATCGCCCTGGTGTTATCGTCGAGACAATAGCCGGTTTTGTAATTGGGAATGCCACCTTTGGCATGTTGAATCATGCCGGTAAAATCGGTCAGTCGTTCGAGATGGTCGGGACGGAATTCAGGAATTCTTAACAACAAAGGCAAAGGGCGGATTATCCCGCCAGCTTTATCTTCATCAATAATTTGTTTAAAAACGCTAAGATATTGATAACCAATTTTTGGCCAGGCAATATTGAGGCCATAGTCGAAAGCCCTTTTTTGAAGTAACTCCAACTCGTCGGGATTATCGAGAAGCTCGTTTACAATGTTTGTTAACGCTTCGTAATCGCCAAAGTTAAAAAGCTGCCCACGGCCTTCGGCCAGCAACTCTTCGGCGTGCCAGTATGGCGTTGATATTACCGCTGAGCCGCCTCCAACAGCATAAGCAAGCGTTCCGCTGGTAATTTGCGCTTTGTTGAGATAGGGTGTAACGTAAATATCGGCAGCCAACAAATATTCCATCAACTCACTTTCGTGAACATATTGGTCGAGAAATTCGACATGGCTTTGTACTCCAAGCTCAGTGGTAAGATTTATCAGGAAGTTCCGATATTCCTCTCCGGCATGTTTTACAACGTGCGGATGGGTCTTACCCAGAACCACATAAAGCACTTCGGGATGTTTTTTTACAATTCCGGGCAAGGCTTTAATCACTGTTTCGATGCCTTTGCTTCGTCCGATTAATCCAAAGGTGAGCATAACCTTTCGGCCTGTCCAGCTTTCGGGTTTGACGACCGGATTATCTTTAATTTTGATAAAATCGGGCACACCATGTTCAATCCTGACAATTTTTTCACGCGGAAATTCATAAACACGGGTAAGAAATTCGATAGCGAGCGAGCTCATCACAACGATCCTGCTGGAATAATCACCAATTTTTTTCAATACTTCCTTTTGATGAAAGGAAGGTTTTTCGAGAACCGTGTGAAATGTTGAGATGATTGGAATCTGGAGTTTACGAAGCAGCGAAAGAATGAGCAATCCGCTGTCGCCACCGTAAATGCCGTACTCGTGTTCGAGCAGGCAAATTTCGGCACCTGAATGGTTGATGTAGTCAGCCATTTTTTCGTAGTCAGCCCTCACACGGTCGTTCATGGTCTGTTTTACGATGGGCGGGTAATCATACTCCTGCCCCTGGTCGATCATGGCGATAACCTCAAATTCAAGATTTTCGGCATGAATTTCGGCTGCTGTCAGAATTGATTTTACAAGATTTTCGGTAAAGGTGGCAATGCCACACTTTCGTGGAGGGTAGTTTCCAATACATATTACTTTCATTTTTTGCTGGATTTAAATGAATTAAAAATTGGATAATTATGTTAAAAAATGACCATTAATGCTTTTTTTGCTGCACTTCCTTTCTTTGTCCTGCAAAATATGGAAAAAAAGCGATTGATTGCAACATTTATCGAAAATTTATTTTCAGTTCAAAATCAATGTCTTATTAAAATTAAGAGATTTGCAAAAAAATTAACCTATGATTAGCGTAACTTCAAACTTTGATGCAGGAAATATCGAGATAATTTCTGTTGCCGAAACAGGGAATATTCGGTTAAATATTCGGAAAGACACCAATGCTGAGTTTTTCCAGTGGTTTTATTTCCGCGTAAGCGGGGCTAAAAACATTGACCATTGTCTTAAAATTACAAATGCCGGCGAAGCTTCGTATCCCGAAGGCTGGGAAGGTTATCAGGCCAGAGCATCTTACGACAAACAAACCTGGTTTCTGGTTTCAACCAAATTTGATGGAAAGGTTTTGACCATCGAGCATCAGCCAGCCCATAATTCGGTTTTTTACGCCTTCTTTGCGCCCTATTCTTATGAACGGCATCTTGGTTTTATCTCCAAAATACAAAATTTGCCTGATTGCGAAGTAAGCAGCCTGGGTAAAACGGTCGAAAACCGCGAAATTGACCTTGTAAAAATCGGGAACGACATTCCTGGTGGTAAGAAAATCTGGTTTCTTGGCCGGCAGCATCCCGGCGAAAGCATGGCTTCCTATTTTATGGAAGGTTTGATAAATCGGCTGATTGATGGAAATGACCCTGTTTCGCGTGTTTTACTTCAGAAAGCAGTGTTTTATATCGTCCCATTTATCAATCCTGATGGTGCCATTGCTGGAAATTTACGGGCAAATGCAGCCGGTGTAAATCTTAACCGCGAATGGGCAAATCCTGATCCTGCAAAAGCTCCCGAAGTTTTTCAAATCCTCCGTAAAATGATCGAAACCGGGGTTGATCTAAACCTCGACATTCACGGCGATGAATGTTTGCCGTACAATTTTATCTCATCTATCGAAGGCATTCCTGCATTTGATCATCGTTTAAAATATCTTTTGGAAACCTTTAAAACTGAATGGCTCGCGGTTAGTCCGGATTTCCAGACCAAGGAAGGTTACCCGATAAATGAACCCGGAACCGCTAACCTGAATATTTGTTCCAAGGCTATTGGTGAGAGTTTTGGCTGTTTGAGCATGACCATCGAAATGCCGTTTAAGGATAATGCAAATCTGCCGGATCCTGTTTATGGCTGGTCGCCGGACCGATGCGAAAAATTCGGAGCGTCACTTTTGGATGTAATTTTAAGAATTGTTGATGATCTGAGATAAGAAAAAAAGCAACAACAGCCCTGTAAGCGGGATTCTGTTCCAAATCTGATTTCTCAGAAATGGCGTTTGTCATTTATCTGGATCATGCGTCGCCACATGATTCTAACGGCCGACCCCTCACGGCGCCCGATCGTGGTAAAACCAGACCAGAACTTAGGCGGGTCGCCTCATTCCGCTTGTGGCGAAACCGTGATATACATGGCCTTTCAACCCATAAGGTTTACCCTCCCGGCATGTCACCATACCGCGACGTGAGCTCTTACCTCACATTTTCACCCTTATCCCGCCCTAAGGCGGGACGGTTATTTTCTGTGGTACTCGCTGTTACCCGGCTGTTTCCGGCCAGGCACCTTCCCGTTAGGAAGTATGGCACCCTGTGTAGTCCCGACTTTCCTCCCCAATGTGGCAAAACCACAATCAGAGCGACAAACCGGACTGTTGTTGCGCTGCAAAAGTAGGCATAATTCGGGTCGCATAGCAGAATATTGCCAAAGCGGATTATGTAGGAACCTTTATCAGGCGTCATTATGAAACATTAACAGACCAGATAATGCCTAAAAATCCATTTTAAAACTCTTTAACTTAACTTTGCCGGCAAAATATAAAACATTAAGCTATGCAAATGCCAGGAATGTCGGAATGGTTGATCATTTTATTAGTTGTTGTCCTTTTGTTTGGTGGTAAAAAAATCCCTGAACTGATGCGCGGATTAGGCAAAGGTGTAAGAGAGTTTAAAAATGCTGCCAACGAAACCGATGAAGTTAAAAAGGAAATCAACCAGGTTTCATCAGATATTAATAACAACACTTCTTCAAAAGAGCAACCGAAACAGTAAAATCGAAAATCTGGTTTCTGTTTGGCAAAAAGAGGAAATTCCTTTTTTGCCTGAGTATTTATGTAAAACCTAACAAAGGAAATTTCTGCGGATATTTCCTTTATTTGTTATAAATGAAAGATTTAACTGTAGGAAAAGAAGGCAAACTGATTTTTCAGTTTGCCTGGCCAATGGTTTTGGGTAATATTTTTCAGCAATTGTACAATGTTGCCGACAGCGTAATCATTGGAAATTATGTTGGAAATGAAGCCCTGGCTGCCGTTGGGGCATCTTTCCCTATTATTTTTCTGCTTGTCGCCATGATCATTGGAGTAACCTCGGGATTTACAATAATCATTTCGCAGTATTTTGGAAGTAAGAACATCGAAAAAGTAAGACGAACCGTTGACACCACCTACATTATCCTGTTTTTTGCTGCCATTTTTATCACCGTTTTTGGAATATTCTTTAGTGGAGCCATTTTCAGATTAACCGACCTGCCCGAAGAAATTATTCCTCAGGCAAAACTTTATCTGAATATTTACTTTACAGGGACCATTTTCTTTGTAGGATTTAATGCCACCAGCGCTATCCTTAGGGGAATGGGAGATTCCCGAACACCACTTTATTTCCTTATCCTGGCTAATGTTGCCAATATAATTCTGGCTTTACTTTTTGTGGTAGTTTTCAAATGGGGTATTGCAGGGGCGGCTTTTGCAACAGTCATTGCGCAGGCAGGGGCTTTTATTACGGCCATACTTTACCTCAACAAACGGCATCAGATCGTAAATATCTCCATCAGAAAGTATTTGTACGACCATGACATCATGATAAAAAGTTTCAAAATCGGGCTGCCGTCTGGATTGCAACAAACCTTTGTAGCCCTTGGCCTGATTGCTTTATACGGGATCGTTAACAAGTTTGGAACAGCAACCATTGCAGCTTATGGTGTAGCCGCCCGCATTGATTCGTTTGCATCACTTCTGGCAATGAATTTTTCGGCAGCTCTTTCAGCTTTTGTCGGGCAAAATTTGGGTGCCAATAAGCCTGAGAGAATAAAAGCAGGTTTTCAGGCCACATGGGTTATGACCTCAGTAATTTCGGTATTTTTCAGTGTTGTTGTTATCTTTTTCGGAAAAGCTTTGATGAGGCTTTTTACCCCTGATCCTGCGGTTATCGAAATCGGAAACGATTATCTGGTGATAGTAGGTTCATTTTACATTATTTTTTCAACGCTGTTTGTTCTCACCGGAGTAATGCGAGGTGCCGGAGACACCGTGGTACCTATGTTTATCACGCTCATCGCCCTTTGGGCAATCAGGATTCCGGCTTCATATTATCTGGCCGTGAAAATTGGTGTAACAGGGATTTGGTGGGCAGTTCCGGTTGGCTGGAGCGTTGGAATGACGTTATCCTGGTTTTACTATAAAACCGGCAAATGGAAAACCAAGGGTGTGGTGAAGTATGAGGTCAAAGGTTGATTTTGAGGATTTATGATTTTAGATTTATGATTTTCTGTGTTAAGAACAAGTCACTTCGAAAACCTAAATTGTGAACAATCTTTCATATTTCGCGTAATGTACTTCATTTCAAAATGATGGTTAAGTTTCATTTTCAAACTTTCATTTCTCTAATCTTTCCTTTTCTTTAAATTTGCCGCCAGTTATTTTTATCGAAAATCATCATTTTATCTAAAATGGCAAAAACAGACTATATTTTACAATCCATTGTTTCAGGGAAAACCTTTGAAGATACCGGCTGGCTGCTCGAAGCACCCGGCGAAGATAAACCAGGCCTCGTCAGGGCGATTTATAAAAACAAGCAACTTGCCGTAAAAGACGATAGTTTTGGCTTTTACAAATTTGCAGATTGGTTGCCGGTTGATGAAATCCTGGAAGGTTCCTCTGCGCCGGTAACCTACAAAAGTGAAGGACTTGCCCACGCGTTGAGACTTACCAAACTTTATATCACTTTTAGTGGCTATTGGCCCGAAAAGGGAGCAAAGATGCGGACATGTTCATTTAAAGAAACCGAGGCTTTTTCGGTGTGCTCGCGTTTAGGACGGGATAATAAAAAAGTGCTGGTGGTGGCTTCTGCCGGAAATACTGCACGGGCTTTTGCGAAAATCTGTTCTGATAACGAAATTCCTTTACTACTGTGCGTCCCGGAAGATAACCTCGACGCACTATGGTTCGATTCACCGATCAAAAGCAATGTAAAATTAATTGCTTCCCGCTCTGGCGGCGATTATTTTGACGCCATTCACCTTTCAAATCTGGCTTGCAAAATTGAAGGTTTCCTTCCTGAAGGCGGCGCCAAAAACGTTGCCCGCCGCGACGGCATGGGAACTACGGTTCTTTCGGCAGCCACAACAATTGGAAGGATTCCTGATTATTATTTCCAGGCTGTAGGAAGCGGAACTGGCGCCATTGCCGCCTGGGAAGCCAATTTACGCCTGATTGAAGATGGAAGATTTGGCGCCCACAAAATGAAACTCATGGTTTCGCAAAACGCGCCATTTGTCCCGATGTACAATGCCTGGAAAGCCAAATCGAGGGAAATGCTCAGTTTTGATGAAAACGAAGCCCGCCACCAAGTTGAAATTATCGTAGCAAAAGTGTTGTCCAACCGGAAACCTCCGTACCCAATTGCCGGTGGATTGTTTGATGCACTTACCGATGCTGGCGGTGATGTCTTAACTGCCACCAACGAAGAAGCCCGAATTGCCGGTGAATTCTTCGAAAAAACCGAAGGAAATGACCTTCATCCCGCCGCAGCAATTGCCGTTGCTTCTTTAATTTCATCTGTCAAAAATCATAATATTGACAAAGATGCGGTGATTATGCTCAACATCACCGGCGGCGGTGAAGAAAGGTTTAAAAAGGATAACCAGCTTTTTTACTTAAAACCAGATTTGGTCTTTAATATTAATCCGGAGTTTGACGAAGTGAAATTAAGGATTGAAGGGCTTTTTCAAAAGGGTTGAAAATCCGAAGTCATTTGAATTTCTTGCATAATTGTCAGGAAAAAGAATAGGTCATCAACTGCTTTAAAGTTTACCTTTGATGGTGAATTTCGTTTTTAATTTAATCCTCTCAATTATGAAAAATATTACGCTTTTTATCGTT
>CAIYZW010001072.1 GCA_903930725.1 uncultured Bacteroidota bacterium | reverse complement strand
CAGGCACTTTTTATTGATCTGGACATTCCCGAAAAGGTAAACCAGTCGCAAAATTCATCTTATAAAATAAATTCAACCAACCTCGCCGGCGAAAAACAATCCACCGGATTGACCATCGAAATCATCAAACTTAAACAGCCCGAAAGGCTCATGATTTCGAGGCTTTGGGAAGGTCCGAATAAATTTTTGATGAGCCGTGAAAATTTCGTCAAACAATTTCCTAACCGCATTTTTGATCAAGAAAATAACCCCGAAACATGGGAAAAAGGCGAAGTCGCCTTCAAAAAAACCATCAATACTACCACCGATTCGGTTTTAACAATCGAAAACCTGGCAGGTTGGGGACAGGGAAAATACCTGGTTAAACTTTCGGCCAAAGATACTTTTGGCAATGAAGTTACAAATGAAAAATATTTTACGCTTTTCAACCCGGCTGCCCCTGCCCCACCATTAACAACCTACGAATGGTTTGTGCCGCTCAAAAGCAGCGGCGAACCCGGAGAGGAAGCATCATTCCTGCTCGGCACTTCGGCAAAAGGCGCAAAAATGCTTTATGAAATTCAGCACAAAGGAAAGATCATCAAAAGCGAATGGCTCAGATTTGACCGTGAACAGCGGATTTTTACGATCCCGATTCTGGAGGAATACCGTGGGAATTTTTCGGCCCAGATTACATTTGTAAAAGATGGGCGGCTTTTCAAAAATTTGATGACTGTCGAAGTTCCCTATTCCAACAAAAAACTCGATCTGGCTTTTGAAACCTTTCGCAGCGACCTTGAGCCGGGAAGCAAGGAAAAATGGACTGTAACCATCCGCAACAACAAAGGCGAGAAAGTTGCCGCCGAAATGCTGGCTTCGATGTACGATGCTTCGCTCGATGCTTTTACCAGCCACTCGTGGAATTTCGATTTGTTCTCTGCCAACAATCAACTTTTGGCCTGGAGCGAAAGCGGCAATTTCGCTGTTTCCAACGGAAATTTTTATGATTTCAGCCCTGAGGTTTACCGCAGTTATCTTCAACAGGAATACGACCGCCTCAACTGGTTTGGCTACAATCCTGCGGGATACTATTCGGGCAGAATTGTCGGTGGACCGCGTTACAGCATGGCAGGAAAAAATAAAATGGTTGTTGATGAAATGGTTGAATCCAGTCCCGGAATAAAGGATGAAATGACTTTGGCTGCTGGTGAAACCGCTGCAGATGCAACTGCGCTGGATGATGTAGAAACCGATGTACAGGAATCAGCCACTGCTCAAAAGCCAACTTTCACAGGAATCCAGGTTCGGCGCGATTTCAAGGAAACTGCATTTTTCTATCCTGAATTAAAAACTAATAAAAACGGCGATTTCGTGATAGAATTTACCTTGCCTGAATCGTTCACCAAATGGAAATTCATGAGTCTGGCGCACACCACCGATTTAAGTTCGGGAATGCTGATGAAAGAATTTACTGCTGCCAAAAAACTGATGGTTGTCCCCAATGCGCCACGTTTCCTGCGTCAGGCTGACACCTTGTTTTTCAGTACCAAAATTGTGAATTTGTCCGGTTTACGGATCAAAGGTACCGCTCAACTTGAGTTTTTAGATGCGATAACACAAAAACCGGCAAATGCAGCCATGAGCCTTCAGGATGCCGAAAAGGATTTCACCATCGAAGCCGGCCAGAGTACAGTTGTAAAATGGAAAATTATTGTTCCCGACGATTTTGAATTGCTCACATACCGCGTAAAAGCCGTTGCCGGGAATTTTACCGATGGTGAAGAAAAAACGCTTCCCGTCCTGAGCAACCGAATGTTGGTAACCGAATCGCTGCCAATGCCCATAAATGGTCAGGAAACTAAGAATTTTGAGTTTAAAAAACTGGTTGATTCCGGGAAAAACAAAAGCCTCAAAAACTACCGGCTTACCCTCGAATTTACGTCAAATCCAGCCTGGTATGCCGTTCAGGCTTTGCCTGTACTTTCGGAGCCTGCCTATAAAAATGCGATTTCGGTTTTTGGAAGTTTCTTCGCCAACAGCATCGCTTTTCATCTGGCCAACGCCGATCCAAAAATAAAGCGTGTGTTCGAAAGCTGGAAAAACCAGTCGCCCGAAGCTTTGCTTTCAAATCTTGAGAAAAACCAGGATCTGAAAAATCTCTTATTGGAACAAACGCCATGGGTGCTCGATGCCCGTAACGAAAGTGACCGCAAACAACGGATTGCGCTGCTTTTTGATATCAACACCATGCAAAACAGGCTGGATGCTTCTATCACACTTTTGGAGAAATTCCAGACACCAAATGGCGGTTTCACCTGGTTTGATGGGATGCCCGACAGCCGTTACATTACGCAGCATATCATCGAAGGCCTCGGAAAGCTCAACCACCTTGGCGTAATTGATGCCATCGCCGACAACCGCATAAACGACATGATGACCAAAGCAACGCGTTACCTGGACGACCGGATCCGCGAAGATTTTGAAGAACTGAAAAAACATCATGCCGTCAATCTGGATGAAAACCATCTTGCGGCCACGCACATTCAATATCTCTACGCCCGCAGTTTTGCCAGAAAAATCATGATGAATCCTTCCTGCGAAACGGCTTTTAATTATTACAAATCACAAGCTGCAAAATACTGGAAACAGCAGGGCTTGCAGTTGCAGGGGATGATTGCGGTGACACTTCAGCGTTACAACGACAAAACCACCGCCGCCCTGATTGTAAAATCGTTAAAGGAACGCTCGCTTACCAACAAAGAAATGGGCATGTACTGGCGGCAGGATCGCGGATATTTCTGGTATGATTCGCCCATCGAAACGCAGGCCACGATGATTG
>CAIYZW010001071.1 GCA_903930725.1 uncultured Bacteroidota bacterium | reverse complement strand
CAACATCCAATTTTATACCTGGCTAATCTGAAATTGTATTTCCGCTTTATGAAAGACGATTATGAAAATGATACTTATTCATTGTTGTAATCCGGTTTGTGGTCGGCATTGTACAGGGGAAATAAACGCTGACAGGTCTGGCGACACTGTCAGGTTTTGGGAAATTCTGACCTGTCAGCGTGCGCAGCTCCTGACAGCGTCAAAAAAACAGAAATAAAATAAAAACATAAACATACACCATTCAAACTATGAAGAAAATTTTAATGATTTCGGTTTTTATGATAATCGGTGGATTTGCATTATTAGCACAGGCTCCACCTGCACCACCATCAAGCGCAAACCAGGGCGGAACCGGTCCTGTTGGCGGCGGCGGCGCACCCATTGGCAGCGGCGTGGTTTTGTTAATCGTTATGGCAGCTGGATATGGCGGCAAGAAGGTTTTGGATGCAAGGAAAAGACTGGCCGAATAGCTGTTTTTTTGAGAAAATGATGTTTAAAAATGTTGAGAACCTTATTATCAAAAGGTTGACGATACAATAAATGTACTTATCAAAGTAATTGAAACTAAAAAAGCGACGATTTCGTCGCTTTTTTTGTAATTGTTTATCCCCTAATTATCCTCTAAGGTAGGTCTAAGATAGATCTAAGGTAGCTCTAAGCTAAACAGGATTGAAAATTGAAGAAGTTTTTCTACTGACCTGACCGACGTTCTGCAGGGGCATGGATGATACGGAGAAGGAGGAATGGCCAGCCTGCCTGATGACAGGATTCACCCCAGCTGTAATTTGACGATGCAAAGTTACATGCTGGTTACAATAAAGCATTTCACGAAAGGTCAGGATGTCTAAAACTTGTCCGACTACTGGCGGATCAGTTCAAATCAGTCCAATCAGTCAGACCTGTCCGACAACCAGCGGATCATTATACCATTTGTTCACAACCCTAACTACCTGTTCCGAAGGTACTATAACTATACATTCAATATGAGATGTTCATATTTGTTTCGAAGCTGTTTAATAGCTGAATAGAATTTCTAACAATGCTAAGATAGCCTTAATACGGATATTAAGTAAAGTCAGAATGAATGACAATTGCGGAAAATGCCAGATTAGAATTGCTTTTCTTTTTGCTATGTTGGCATGAGTAAAAAGAAAAGCAAAATAACCTGCCCCACAGGCTTAGCTGAATTACAAATTCCGCTTTTAAAAAAGGTTGACATGAAATTCATTCATATTCGTTGTTATAGGCCTGTTAGTTGGCGGCATTACCAATGCCGCCCAGCCGGGTTAGCGCCGTAGGCGCGAAATTATGGTAGCAAGCATGCCAGTCCCTTTTTTAAAGGCCTCGGAGAGGCGATATTATTGCTGACAAAAGCCATAAGCTTTCCATTTCATTTGAGCTTTATAATGTCGCCTCTATGAGGCAGCATAGTGTTTTTACCATTTTTTCTACCATAATGTTGTCTCTACGAGACTTGCTTTAGTCAATTTTCCAGGCCAAGCGGAATTTCTAATATCGCATTAAAAATGGTTGACAATGAAAATCATTCATATTTGATAATAATCGTGTTCGAGGGCGACGTTACAAATGCCATCAGGCCGGGGCAACTTCTAACAAACGCCCTCAGGTCTAACGACGCTGACAGGTTTCGGAACCAAATGACCTGTCAGCGTGCGCAGCACCTGACAGCGTCTAAAAAATTTGGGCACCATTACAAATTCCGCAGCCGATGGGTACCAAAACGCTATCAGGTCTTACGACGCTGACAGGTTTTCGGTAACAACCGACCTGTCAGCGTGCGCAGCGCCTGACCGTCTAAAATTTTGACGGCATTACAAATGCAGCCAGGCAGGGGATCGGAATCATTAAGGATGTGCGTTTTTTTACGAAATAAAAATTCATTTGAAGAGAGGGTAATTTATGAACTAAAATAGGTTTAATAATGTCCAAAAGTTGATAAAACAAGAACCACTACCCTGGTATCATAAATGCGGTAAACCAGACGATGTTCCGCTGATATCCGGCGCGACCATGTTTCCTCATCATAATATTTCAGACGTTCAATTTTTCCGGTACCTGTTAATGGATGCTCACGAAGTTCCAGTAAAAGTACTAAAAGCTTTTCCAACAGTTTTTTGTTTCCTGCCTTTTTTAAACGGTCAATATCCGCCAAAGCATCCTCAGTGAATTCCAGCTCGTAGATCATAAACCCAGAAGTTTTTCAATCTCGACGGGATCTATAATACGCGTGGTTTTGCTATCCTTAGCCTGTTGAAGGGAATGATCAATTTTGGCAAAAAATTCCTCTTGTGTCATCAAATTATCATCTTTGGTCACAGGAACCAATTTGTAACTTTTG
>CAIYZW010001070.1 GCA_903930725.1 uncultured Bacteroidota bacterium | reverse complement strand
TCAGGATATTCATCGTCTAATCTATTTTAATCAGGCTGTAAAAATAAATAATCCGAAGCTGGCAAAGGATAACTTATTTGCGAACGCTGGCAAAAACACATAAACAAACCCGGCTCAATGACGGTTTTATACTTCCGTTGGCGATAAAATGAATAGGCTGTATTTTATTCGGTTGTTCTATTTTCGTCCACCGAAAGTTTAAATCCCGACCCATGAACGTTGGTAATTAATATTCTTGGATCCTCGCTCAGCGATTTCCTCAGTTTGGCAATAAAAACGTCCATGCTTCGGCCAATAAAATAATCGCTACCACCCCAAACTTTGTTTAGAGCAACGTCGCGCGGCAGCAACTGGTTTTGATATTCGCACAAAAGTTTCAACAGCCCGGATTCTTTACGGGTAAGATGTTTTTCGCCATGCACCGATTTAAGAACCATGTTCACATAATCGAAAGTAAAGATGCCAAGTCTGTATGTCCCGTCGAGCGATGAATTATTGTTTGGCGTTCGGACAGCACATCTTTTGAGGATAGCTTTAATACGAAGGCTCAGTTCTTCGGTGCTGAAAGGTTTGGTGATGTAATCGTCGCAGCCGATCTGAAAACCCTTGATGCGGTCGTCTTTGAGGGATTTTGCTGTTAAAAAAATGATAGGAACTTCGGCATTTATTTTTCGGATATCTTCGGCAAGGGCAAAACCATCTTTTTTGGGCATCATCACATCGAGGACGCACAGATCGAAATGAGCTTTTTTAAATTCTTCCAACCCCTCCTCGCCATTTTTGCAATGCGTGGTGGGATAACCAAGCATTTCGAGATAATCCTCTAATACCGAGCTTAAGTTTGGATCATCTTCAACCAACAGAATCGAAAACAAATTTTTATCCATAAAACATTTTTTTCAGTCGTAATCAAAAAAAACAAATGTACACTATTTCTAATACAGAATCAATTGTTAAAATCCGGTCTATAACCCTTTAACAATTCAGATCAGCAATAGTTTAATTTTCGCTGTTGATGTTTGAAGCAGGCATTTTATAGGGGAAAAACAGCGTAAACTTACTTCCTTTACCAGGATCGCTATTAACTTTTATGTTTCCTCCATGTGCCTCAACAATTGTTTTTACATAAAACAACCCTATTCCAAAACCTTTAACATCATGAACGTTGCCAGTCGGAATACGATGGAATTTTTTGAAAATGTGCTGCAGGTGTTCGCTGGCCATCCCAATGCCTTTATCTTCGACCGAAATAAAAATCCCCGCAAGGTTGCTCCAGGTCGAAACGGTAACTTCGGGTACTCCCTGCGAGTATTTATCTGCGTTGTCCAAAAGGTTATGCAAAACATTAGCAAAGTGGCTGCGATCGGCTTCGATAATGTGATTGGCAGCATTGAGCCGCGAAAAAACAGTACCATCAGTTTTACTGATGATCATTTGAAAGTTCTCGATAATTCCTCGCAAAACCTCATGAACATCAAGTTCCCTGATTCTGAATTTATAATCGCCCCGATCGAGAATGGCAACCTGTAAAACCTTCTCAACCTGGTTTTTCAAACGGGCATTTTCGTCGTAAATAATGTGTGCGTATTTAAGGAGCTTTTCGGGGTTCTCATATATTGTTTCTTTCATCAGCATTTCGCTTGCTACCGAGATTGTCGAAATGGGCGTTTTAAACTCATGAGTCATATTGTTTACAAAATCGGCTTTTATCTCGGATAGTTTCTTCTGTTTAAAAAGAGAATGAATCACAAACCAGAAACTGCCAATAGTTACCAGGATGAAAAATGCCGACAAAACAATATAAAGTTGCATGCTTCGTAACACAAATTTGGGTTGATTGGGGAACAAGATTCCGATTTTATATTGGTCGTGCTGGAAAATACATGAAATGGCCAAAATATGATCGGATGTAAGAATTTTGTCTTCAAAACCTTTAAAACGACCTGTTAAAAACGCGTTTTCGGTCTCTCCAAAAATCCCGTAATAATATTCCTGATCAACCTGTAGATTCCTGAATTCAGTTTTAAACATCGAGTCGAGCAGCGCAGGATCAATTGAATGGATGAATTGTGAATGAAGCGAAATATCAGAAGAAGTGGCAGCGCAAAAATTTCTGATTATCGAAGTATCGTTTTGCAAAGTTGTGAGTTGATTCACCACGCGTTTAAGCCCAATACTTACCGTTTGGTCAAACTGCTCTCCACGCAAAGCGATGGCATTTTTTACCCAGAAAAACTGCGTAATTACCACGCCCATTAAAGCCAGGGTGGTAACGATTATTGTTATCAGAATTGTTCTTCGATTCATGCTTCAAAATTACCGCCCACACGGTGTTAAAAAAATAATTAACATTTAATTAACAGTAATTAACAACCCTTTAACTTTTCAGATACCTTTGGTGGCGTATGTTTGCAGCATAAATTTTTAAATCAAAAATCATTAAATAAATTAACAATTATGAAAAAGGTAATTTTAAGTTTAAGTTTGGTAGTTTTTCTTCTTGCAGGTTTCACCACAGTAGCCAATGCATCAATCATCGAAAAAGCAGTAAAGGTTACATTAAGCGTAGCTTCTGACGAAAGTTCACCTGTTTATCAGGAACAAGACAAGAAAAAAGAAGCTGAAGCAGCTAAAACCAGCACCAACACCAATACTAAAACCGATGGTTGTGCCAAAACTTGTGATAAAGCAACAAAATCAAGTTGCGATAAAGGTGTAAAAACCAGTTGCGATAAATCAAAATCACCAAGTTGTTGCGATAAATCAAAAAGCGCAGGTTGCGATAAATCAAAAGCAGGTGCAACAAACACTGCAACTGATAAAAAAGCAGACGCTGACAAAAAGTAATTAGTTAGAGAGAGAGATAATTTTTTCATTTCATTTTTTTGGCCCCGCCCCTCGGCGGGGTTTTTTTTTGATATTTTTGTCAAAAAATAAATCTAAAATGGAAACAGTCAGAACACAATACATCGGCGGTTTGCGCACCAAAGCGCATCATGTAAATTCGGGAAACGAGCTCATTACCGATGCTCCGCTCGATAACAAAGGCCGTGGTGAAGAATTTTCGCCAACCGATTTGCTGGCAACTTCGCTCGGTAGCTGTGCGCTCACCATCATGGGAATTGCTGCCAACGAGCATGGTTTTAATATTGATGGTACAGAAGTAAAAATCACTAAAATTATGGCATCAAACCCGCGGCGTGTGGGTGAAGTGGTTGTTGAATTTAATTTCCCTCAAAACAATTATTCCGAAAAGGAAAAGAAGTTTATCCGTGTTGCTGCTGATTCCTGTCCGGTAAACCAAAGCCTGCATCCCGATCTGAAAAAAACTTTTGTTTTTAATTTCTGATACGGAAAATTTATTCCTCCGGTTCCAAGCGGTTTTTCAGGTCATTCATTTCTAATTCCATGTTTTTGATCTGATTTTTCTTTTTTTCGATGGCAATCCTGGTTGACGAAATCCTTGCCTTCAAACCTAAGCCAGCGCCGGTATCTCTGCCTGAAGCTTCGATAATGTCGAGGTGGTCTTCCAACTCCTGCAAGGTTTCAAAGTCTTTTTCGAGTGATTCGCCAAGTTCAAAAATATCTGTCGAAAGCGCCGAAAGCTTGTATTGCATCTTCACTTCCCAGTTCTTTTTCTTTTCATGAAAATATTCGTCAACCCGTTTGTTTAGGATTTCAAAAGCCGATTGCAGGCGCGAATAGAGTTCTTCGCGTTGCTCCCGGATGAGTTTTATACCTTTAAATTCGGATTGGATTTTTTTAAGATATTCCCGCGTTTCCTTGTATTCGATGCTTTCTTCGGCCTGTTTAAGACCATCGTTCACCATCGCTTTAAGATTTTTATAATTATCCTGGGCATCGTGTTCGAACGAATATTTTTCGTCGTCCTGGCGTAAATTAAGGGTTTCAAAAGCTTCCTGAAGGACCGTTCGCAAAGTATCTCTTTGTTCCTTCATCAGAACAGAATCCCTGATTTTGGCCTGAATTTCTTTGAGGTCGGTTCGAATCTGGTGAAACTCGGTTGATTCGCCGGCTCTTTTTAAAATGTCGCGCGCTCTGGGTTCGAATAAATTGTACTGTTCATCGGCATCCTGACGGATTTTTTCCGAAGCCTGATCGTGGCGGAGATTCAATTCAGTAAATGCATCCTGCAATTTTGAATACAATTCGTCCCGTTGTTCTTTGGTGAGTTTAAGGGCACGAAATTCGTTCTGTGCCTTGATGAGCATGTCTTTTGCTATCCTGAAATCGTCGGTTTGACTGGCCTGACTGATGGCTTCCTCCACAACTTGCCTGATTTGGACATAATTCTGAGCACTCTCTTTTTCAAAACCAGATTGTTCGATTTCGCGGAACCCTTTAATTTTTACAAAAGCTTCCTGTAGCCGGGCATATAGGTTTTCGCGATGTTCGCGCAACAATTTGGCTCCTTTAAACAGGTTTTGTACCTCAATCAAAAAATCCCAGGTTTCCTTAAAATCCTTTGGATGGCTGGCCAGGAACAAGGCTTCATCAACCTTTTCTTTAATGAGCGAATAATTTTGTAAGGCCTGATTGTTAAAATCAACACGCTCGTCTTCGATTTTTTTATTGATTTCGGCAAACGAATCCTGTAACTTCCCGTAAAGTTCTTCCCGGTCTTCTTTTAAAAGTTTCAATCCCTTAAAACTTGTCTGTACTTCAATCAAAAATCCTTTGGCTTCGCGGAAATCCTTTGCCTGCTTAACCCTTTTAAGTGCTTGTTCAAGTTGATTTTTAAGATTGTTATAATTACGCAAAGCTTCTTCGTCGCGGCTTTTTTCAAATTCTATCATAAATGGTTTTATCGTTTATTTATTTTTAAAAAAATCAGATCACTCCCGGTTTTTGGTGTCAATTAAAATGGTCACCGGCCCGTCGTTTAAAAGTGAAACCTTCATGTAAGCGCCAAATTCGCCGGTTTCGATTGGTTTCCCAAGTTCAGTTTCGATTTGTCTGATAAACTTTTCGTACAAAGGAACAGCAATTTCCGGTTTTGCCGCTTTGATGTATGACGGGCGGTTTCCCTTTTTTGTGCTGGCATGTAACGTAAACTGACTGATCAATAAAATGTTGCCATCAATATCGGACAATGGCAGGTTCATCACACCGTTTTCATCATCAAAAATACGTATTCGCGCAATTTTTCCACTAAGCCATTCGATGTCTTCATTGTTGTCGGCATCTTCGATTCCTAAAAAAATTAAGAGACCGTTCCCGATTTTTCCTTTGATCTGGCCTTCAATTTCGACAGATGCCTCTTTTACCCGCTGAATTACTGCTCTCATCGTTCGATTTTTAGAATGATTTACCCCTGCAAACTTAGTAAATATTAATTTTGCCGGAAACACAACCCAAAATGACACGATTAAGCGTAAATATCAATAAAATAGCCACTTTGCGTAATGCACGCGGTGGCAACATGCCCGACCTGATTAAAGCCGCCATTGATTGCGTGCGTTTTGGGGCGCAGGGAATTACGGTTCATCCGCGTCCCGACGAGCGGCACATCCGCCGGCAGGATGTTTTTGATCTAAGACCCATCATCACCACCGAGTTCAACATCGAAGGTTATCCCTCCCGAAGTTTTATTGATCTGGTCACCACTGTAAAACCGCAACAGGTTACGCTGGTTCCGGATCCACCGGATGCAATCACCTCAAATGCAGGCTGGGACACGATAACAAACGAAAGTTTCCTGAAGGAAGTCATCGCCGAATTCAAAGCACACGGCATCAGGGTTTCCGTTTTTATCGAAACTGATGCAAAAATGATTGAAAATGCTGTAAAAACCGGCGCCGACCGCGTTGAACTTTACACCGAAAGTTACGCAAAGCATTTTCCGGGAAATCGCGAAAAAGCCATAAAACCTTTTATTGACGCAGCTAAAGTTGCCAAAGATGCTGGCATTGGCCTCAATGCCGGCCACGATCTGAACCTCGACAACCTTAAATATTTTGCCCAAAATATCTCCGGCCTTCTCGAAGTTTCGATTGGCCATGCGTTAATCAGTGATGCTTTGTATTTGGGTTTGGAAAACGCAATCCGGCTTTACCGGAATCAGTTGAGATAATCATATTTCTGAGCTGTGTTTACCAAATCCACAATTTTATAATTTTGATCAGATAATTATCTTTGTTAAAAATTTGGATACTATGAATGTTTATGCCGAAAAAATCAAGTTGATCGAATGGATTACCCAAATAACCGACACCGGTGTTTTGGATAAGCTGTTGGAATTTCAACGTAAAAGTCAGTCAGATTGGTGGGATAGCTTGAGTGACCTGGAGAAAAATGAAATCGAGTTGGGCTTGATAGATCTGGAGGAAGGCAATACGGTTGATCACACCGAAGCCAGGAAATTATATGAAAGATACCTTTAAGATCGTCTGGTCGAAACGCGCATACAATAATTTAGCAAAAATTATCCGGTATCTGGAAGAAAACTGGACCGAAAAGGAGATTGTTAAATTTGCCTGTGAATTAGACCGATCCATTGAAATTATAAAAAAAAATCCACTGACCTTCCATTTGTCAAATCGAAAACCTTCCTTGCGAAAAGTTGTTATAACCAAACATAATACGCTGTATTACAAAATCGAAGGACAAACTATTAAGCTGGTTACTGTTTTTG
The DNA here is from genome assembly GCA_903930725.1 of uncultured Bacteroidota bacterium. Lineage (GTDB taxonomy): Bacteria > Bacteroidota > Bacteroidia > Bacteroidales > 4484-276 > CAJATL01. The sequence goes on along the minus strand of CAIYZW010001070.1, from coordinate 3,557 downwards.
ATACCCGACAAGATCCAACAAAGATTTAACCGGGTTCAGTTAACAACCTTGAATTTTTAAACCAATCTAAAACCCAAAATAAAGTAACTAATCCCTGAAAACCACTTAACCAAACCAACTCAGGTAATTTTTTGCCGGGTTCATTATGAACAAATCTTTCGAAAGAAAGGTTTATCTTGCAGTCTTTCTAAAAAAAATGAAAATACTTCTTCGTTCGGTGGTTGATTGCCCTTTTGAGCAGGTGACCAAAAATTTTGACCGCGATCTTTTCGAATTCTTGCTTCCCCCGGCATCTGTTGCCGAATTGGTGAGTTATGAAGGCTCAAAGCCCGGCGACAAAGTCCATCTTGCTTTTAAAATCCCATGGAAGGCCGACTGGATAAGCGTTATCAAGGAAAGTAAGCAAGGTAAAGGATTTTATTATTTTTTCGATGAAGGTGAAAAACTTCCTTTTGGATTGAAAAAATGGCGACATCATCACCAGATCAGACAACTCACCGAAAATCAAACTGAAATTATTGACTTCATGCACTTTTCGACTGGTTTTTGGCTGATGGATTTATTGGCCCGGCCGGTTTTGTTTCTCGCGTTTTTCCCGCGAAAGCGGCTTTACAAGAAGTATTTTATAAAATTCGACAAAGTTTAGATTTATGAAAACAGCCAGATGGTTTGCCATTTCCGGAACATTGATTATGTTTTTTGCCCTTATTTACGGTTTTATTTATGGCGATTTCTTTGGTGAAGGAAGCATTCTGATGTCGCTGGCCTGGGGACAGATTAGCTTGATTGACGTTTACATCGGCTTTTCGCTTGTCGGAGGTTGGATTATTTTCAGGGAAAACAACCTGCCACATGCCCTGGCCTGGGTTTTGGCAATTTTTATACTTGGCAATTTCTTAGCCTGTCTGTACGTCTGGATTCAGATCGAAAAAGCCAAAGGAGATTGGAAAATATTCTGGTTTGGGAAAAGGAAAGTTTAAAAAACAAAACTCAAAAAACAAATCCTCATGCAGGTGGACACAGCGACAAACAACAAACAACAAACAACAACAATATAAAAAAAATGGAAGAAACTCAATGGCGTGAACTTGCCTACAAAAAAGCATTCGATGGCATGATCCGCTATATTCAGGTACATCGTGAAGCAGGAAAAGGTTTTTCAATTCAGGATTTGGAAGCCATGCTCCAAACCGAATACGACCGCGACGGCCTGGCCTGGGATGGGCGCGGTGAAGTGGTTGAAATCGGTATTTCAGCCAGGATTGCGGCCATGGAACAGGAACTCGTGAATTGGAGAAAAGAACTTAACGCCGAACAGGCAAAATAACCAAATAATCATTTTATGACTTTTGTTGAAATATTTCTTTACACCTTCCCGGTCGTCATGGTTTTGATGACCTTGCTTTGGGTCGTAAGCGTTTTCCTGAAAAACGCCAGCATCGTTGACCCTTTCTGGGGTTTCGGATTTGTGGTGGTTGCCGTGTATTATTTTCTGCAAACCGGTGAAACGGATGTTCGAAAAATTCTGGTTATGATTTTAGTTGTCCTCTGGGGGCTGCGGCTATCGGTTTACCTTTTCTGGCGGAATGCCGGGAAAGGCGAGGATTATCGTTATCAGAATTTCAGAAAAAGTTACGGCGAACATCGTTATTGGTGGGTAAGCTTTTTCCAGGTTTTTTTGCTCCAGGGCATTTTGATGTGGCTGATTTCCGCTCCTATACTTGGCGCCATGTTTTATGCCGGCTCAAGCCCTTTAAATATTCTCGATTTCGCCGCCATCTTTTTCTGGATTATCGGTTTTACTTTTGAGGCTGGTGGCGATTTTCAGCTGGCAAGGTTCAAAATGAACCCCCAAAACAAAGGCAAAGTCCTTAACACGGGCTTTTGGAAATTCACGCGTCACCCCAACTATTTTGGCGATTCGACGGTTTGGTGGGCTTTTGGGTTCTTTTCGGCTGCCGCCGGAAGTTACCTCCCAATTTTAAGCTCTGTTTTGATGATGGCTCTAATTATCAAGGTTTCGGGGGTTGCACTTCTCGAGAAATCTTTGGCCGGCAAAAAGCCAGAATATCGCGATTACATCCTAAAAACGAGTGCTTTTTTCCCATGGTTCCCGAAGAAAACAAAAAATTCATAGCCCAGGCCTTCAGGTCCGGGAGGGATAAAATAATGACAAATATTTTTCAAGGGCATCAGCCCTTTTTTGAATCATAAATCAAATTAAGAAGCCTCTCTGTTTATTAATTTTCCTGTAAAGCTAAACAAAACCACCATTTTATTTGTTTAGTAATTAAAACAAAACAATGAGTTTCAAAGTTTTCGGTACGGTCATCAGCGTCTGGCTGATTCTTTTTGTGGTTTGGGGCTTTCCGCTGACGCATTATCGCAGCCGCTTCCGCAAAATTGTTTATCAAACCGAAAGCTGGCTCATCAACATTAAACCGGTTTTTGTTGATGAAATCAAAGCATTATTTGGAAATGTTTTTCCCGATAATCGGGAATATCTGAAAATGAGGAATTTTTACAGGTTTTACTTGCTGGTTTACTTGCTGCTCTTTGTGGCGTATCGCTTTGCAGGATAAAAAAATGAATGAAATGAAGAAAAAAGTAATTGTTATCGGGGCTGGATTTGCCGGTTTATCGGCTGCATCAGGCTTAGCTGCCAAAGGTTTTGATGTGACCATACTCGAAAGAAATTCAACACCCGGAGGCCGTTCCAGAAAGTTTGAAGCCTCCGGCTATATTTTCGACATGGGGCCAAGCTGGTACTGGATGCCCGATATTTTTGAAGACTATTTTAATGCTTTCGGAAAAAAGGTTTCCGATTATTACAATTTAAAAAGGCTCGACCCGTCGTACCGCATCTTTTTTGGTAAAGATGATGTTGTTGATTTGCCCGCCAACATTGACGAAATGGTGACTTTGTACGAAAGCATCGAAGCTGGCGCCGGTGAAAAGCTGAAGGAATTTTTAAAGGAGGCGGAGTATAAATACAATGTTGGGATGAAAGAATTTGTTCATAAGCCCAGCCTTTCCTTCCTCGAATATGCCGAGCCAAAATTGCTGGGTGCCGCCTTGAATCTGCATTTATTCAAATCATTTCACGACTACACCCGAAAATATTTCAAACATCCGAAGCTTTTGCAAATGCTTGAGTTTCCCATTTTATTCCTTGGCGGAACCGGCAAAAAAACGCCTGCACTTTACAGCCTGATGAATTACGGCGACATCAAACTTGGCACCTGGTACCCCATGGGTGGCATGTTCAAAATTATCGAAGGCATGGTAAAACTGGCCGGATCGCTGGGCGTAAAATTTGTTTATGATGCCGAAGTTGATGGCTTTGAGTTTATTAAAGATGAAATTACCGAGGTTTTTGCTGGTGGAAAATCATATCCTGCCAACTATGTGGTGGGTGCTGCCGATTATCATCACGTTGAGCAAAAACTACTGCCGCCGGAATACCGGAAATATTCGGCAAAATACTGGGAAAGCCGCGTCATGTCGCCATCTTCGTTGATTTGGTTTGTTGGTGTAAACAAAAAACTCGAAAAACT
>CAIYZW010001069.1 GCA_903930725.1 uncultured Bacteroidota bacterium | reverse complement strand
CGGTCGGTTTCGCTGGTAAGCCTTACAGCTTTGTCCTTACCAATTCTCTGAACAAAGATGTTCATCCGGTTTTCGTAAGGAGCCGTGTAGGAGAAGTACTTCCCGTCAGGCGAGATTTGATAGCCTGTTTTGTCGGGGTTCCTGAAAAAATCCTCGAGCGGGATTTGTTTTTGTGCCATGGCATTTTGATTTGAAAACAAGTCGAACAGTATCGCCAGTAAAAAGAATCCTGCCAACGTTAATGAATTTAATTTTCGCATGTTATTAAAATTTTGTGGTTTATAACGCGGCAAAATTAATGAAGTTAGCCAAAAGGTGAAGAAATATTTAAGGCGTTAGGGGTAAGTATTGAGTCGCCCTTGGGCAGTCGCCAGTTTTACCAAAATAATAAAAGGTTAGTTTGCCTACTACTCACTTTGGATTCCAGTCAATTTCCTTTATGTCATGCTTTCGCAGATAATCGTTGGTTTTGGAAAAATGCTTGCAGCCAAAAAAACCTCGGGTTACCGACATTGGTGAAGGATGAACCGTTTTAAGGATGAGATGTTTCGAGGAATCAATCAGGCTTTCTTTGGCCTGGGCATAATTCCCCCAAAGGATAAAAACTAAGTGTTCGCGTTGTTCGGCAAGTGCCCGGATGGCGGCGTCAGTAAAAGTTTCCCAGCCTTTGTTCTGATGCGAACCTGCCTGATGCGCACGCACAGTAAGGGTTGCATTGAGCAGCAGTACTCCTTGCTTTGCCCATTTTTCGAGGTTGCCGCTTGCTGTCACCTGAATCCCAAGATCGCTGTTGAGTTCTTTTAAAATATTTTGAAGCGACGGTGGTTTTGCAATCCCATCAGGTACCGAAAAACAAAGCCCGTGTGCCTGTCCGGGGCCATGGTAGGGGTCTTGTCCCAACAAAACAACTTTAACCTGATCGAAAGGTGTAAAATTGAAAGCATTAAAAATCTGTGAGCCGGGAGGGAAGATTTTATACTGTGATTTCTCCTCAACCAAAAACTCCTTTAATTGTGTAAAATAGCTGGCATTAAATTGGTTATCAAGAACATTCTTCCAGCTTTCTTCGATTGTCGGGTTTACGTTTGTCATGAATTATTGGTGTTGATTTGCCATCATTTTAAAATGTTTCGGCAATATTACTTACAAAATCTGGTTTATTAAAAGTCGAAAAAAATTAGTTTTGCAAACATAATCAAGCATTTAATTTAACCTACATGGAAAGTATGAAAAAAGTTTCAAAGTTATCCCTCGTCCTTGCTTTAGTAATAATTTCGGGCATTTTGACGTCGTCATGTAAATCATCACAGGTTTGTCCGGCTTACGGCGAAGTGCAAAAATTCCAGAAAGAAGTTCGCCGTTAAAATGCGCTTTTTTAAGCTTTTAAAGGGATTATTGGCTTAATTCCTGATGGAGTTTTAACGAATTTATAATTTACTTTTGTCAAGATGTTTAGGGTTTTCTTAAAAATAGTACTGGTATTTTTAGTCCTGGGGATTTCATCGCTTGCCCATGCCCAGGAAGAGGAAAAAGAAAACTTCGAAGAAATTGATACCATCCTCAACAAAGTAATCCTTAAAAAGGAAATGTCAGGAGGTGGTGTCATTCACGGTCAGGGAATGGGCATTTTGTTCCGGAAAGGTTACAATGTAACAGCTTTCCGAAGAAATATCTGGGAAGCCGAGTTTGTTGGAATCCGTTCGCCAAAGCAGGTGCGGATTAATTTTTACGGCGCTTATTACAGCAATGCCAACAGTTATATTGCCGGGAAACTCAATAAAGTTTATACCCTTCGTGCCGGCCTGGGGCAACAACATCAAATAACCCGAAAACCATATTGGGGCGGTGTCGAAGTAAGGATTGCCTACTATGGTGGATTGTCCGTCGGGATCGAAAAGCCTATTTATCTTTTTATTATCAACCAGAATAATTACAGTTCACTTTCCACCGAGCGCTACGATCCTGAGAAGCATTTTTTGGATAATATTTTTGGGAGAGCACCATTTCTCGAGGGACTCAACAAAACCAAATTCTCGCCTGGAGTTTATGCCAAAGTTGGATTAAATTTCGATTTTGGCGAATACAACACAAGCATAAAATCTCTCGAAGCCGGCCTTGTAGCTGATGGATACGCAATTCCCGTCGCCATTATGGCCTTTAGTCCAAAGCATTATTATTTTCTGAATTTCTATCTAAACCTTACTTTTGGTAAGCGTTACAATAAATACTAATGCCTGCTGCGGGTTTTACAGGTTAATATCTTGTTGATAAAATTGAAACGAAAAGACGTTTTGATGTTCAATTAAGTCTAATTTTGTCCCCCGATATGAAAGAGAACATGTTCAGAATAGATTTTTAAGGAAGTAAAAAAGGAAGTATTTTTTAGGTACTTCCTTTTTTTTTGGCGACAACTGTAGTAATTATCAATTAACCAATATTTGTAATGAAAAATAGAAGTTTAGTTTCAATCAACGATTTTACAAAGGAGCAGCAATTGCGGATACTGGATATTGCCGAGGAATTTGAGCAACATCCAACCCAGCGGATTCTCGAGGATTTTGTAGTTGCAACTTTGTTTTTTGAACCATCCACACGAACCAGGCTTAGCTTCGAGAGTGCTGCATCACGGCTTGGGGCAAGGGTTATCGGGTTTTCGTCGTCAGCATCATCGAGTGTTTCAAAAGGCGAATCGCTCAAAGATACCATCCTTACCGTGAGCAATTATTCGGATATTATTGTAATGCGACATCCCAAAGATGGCAGCGCACGTTACGCCAGCGAGGTTTCACCGGTTCCTGTTATTAATGCCGGAGATGGTGCAAACCAACATCCCACGCAGACTTTGCTCGACATGTATTCGATACGTAAAACCCAGGGAACCCTCGACAACCTGAACATCGCTTTTATCGGCGACCTGAAATATGGCCGTACTGTTCATTCGCTTTCGATGGCGCTTACGCAGTTCAACACCACTTTTCATCTGGTTTCTCCACCCGAACTTAAACTCCCAAGTTATGTTAAGCGGCACATCAAAGATAAAAACCTGACCTACCACCAATACACCGACCTGATGGAGGTAATTCCGGTTGCCGACATCATTTACATGACCCGCATCCAGCGTGAGCGATTTAGCGACCCAATGGAGTACGAAAAGGTGAAAAACGTTTACAACCTCGAAAACTCGATGCTTGCCGACTCAAAGGACACTGTTAAAGTGTTGCATCCTTTGCCACGTATTAACGAGATTTCGGAAGATGTTGACGATAACCCGAAAGCCTACTATTTTCAACAGGCACTCAATGGCGTTTTTGTCCGCCAGGCTTTGCTTGCAACCATTCTCGGAGTGAGGTAACCAGTTTTATTAATTTTCAGATAAAAAGATCATGGAAAACGAACAAAGAAAAGAGTTAAAAGTAACGGCCATCGCCAGTGGCACAGTTATAGACCATATTCCCGCACAAAACGTATTTCAGGTAATCAAAATCCTGGGCCTCGACAGGTCGAAGGAAATGGTGCTGTTTGGCACCTATCTGGATAGCCGTAAATATGGCAAAAAGGGTATCATCAAAGTGAGCAACACCTTTTTCGAGAGCGATGAAATTAACAAGATTGCCTTGGTTGCCCCGTCGGCAACACTGATTGTAATAAAAGATTACAAAGTTGCCAGCAAGTCGAAAGTGCAGATTCCGGATGTGGTGAACAACATTGTGAAGTGTTTCAACCCAAACTGCATCACCAATGCAGAGGCTGTGCCAACAAAATTTGATGTAATCCGCGACGAGGAAGTGCTCAAATTGCGCTGCCATTATTGCGAAAAAACCACCATGAAGGACGATATGGTGTTTTTTTAGAAAAGCCGCGAGTGGTGACGGAGAGGCGAAGATGAGAAATTGAGAGTGGGTGAAGAGGAGAAAAGGAGAAGCGACGAATAGATGGAGTGATTGCTAAAGTATTTTCATCTGCCTAAATACGAAATTAAAAATCCCATCAACAATTTGGCTGATGGGATTTTTAATTGAATTAAATAGTGTGAACGCAAATATTGCTTTGGTCAGGCAATCATAACAACCAAACTCATTGATTTCCATTTGCGAAAAAGTACAAACCGATGCTTCCGGCAAGGAAAACTGTGGCCAATTGAAAATCAATAACAAACGGCCTTCCTAAATAAGCCTGATAACAGCAAGCCATGAAAATTATCAAACCCGAAACAACGGTGAGTACCGGTTTTTTCATAAAACCACCAATGAGCAGCAATAATCCGAAAAGCAAATGTGCCAGAGCCACAAAGAAAAGGACATTTTTGGTGTCCAAAGGTTTGAATATCAGCCAGTATTTTGTGTAAGCATAAAGTGCGAAGCCAAGCCGCATGAGCCAGGTAGTAACTGGATGTAAAAATTTAAGCGATTTCATAAATTGAAGTTTTTAAGGATCCAAAATTATCTGATAAAAGATTAAAACCATGAAACCTGAATTAATATGGAAAGTCTCTAAATTGGGAATGAAATCATTTGGGCTTTAACCGGATTTGGCTTTATGATCGGCGTGCGTTTTAAAAAGTAACAGCCTGTTCTTTTCACTTTATGTTTATTGAACTTGGTCGGATATTTTAGTGTTTCATGTGCTGAAATTTAGAATTACTCCTTTGGAATAATATTTTTTGATTTGATGGAATGAAGAATTTAATAGAGGTGTCTAAAAACCAAAATAAAATTGCTTTGTTACAGTTTTAACAACATTTTAAATTATCGGCGGTTTTAATAGACCAAATTATTGACTTTTATTAATTAAATTATGATCAGAAAACTACTTTCACTTGTCATTCTTGCTTTACTGTTTCTGAATTTGAATGCTCAGCGCCCCGGTGGTGGCGGTGGCCGTCCCGATTTCTCACAAATGCCTCCCGAAGGGATTCTCAAAGGGATGATAACCGATTCACAAAGTGGTGTTCCGATGGAATATGCCAATGTTGTGCTTTTCAGCATGCGCGATTCAAGTATTGTTGCAGGTACAGTTACTGCTATGGACGGTACGTTCGCAATGGAAAAGGTACCGTTTGGAAGGTTTTATCTGGTGGCCAATTTTATTGGATTTAATAAACTTACCATCAACGATATTAAAATCACACCAAAAGAAAAGGTACTCGACATAGGGCAAATCAAACTCCTACCATCATCATCAAATCTTGAAGGTGTTGAGATTTCTGCCGAAAAGCAACATGTCGAGTACAAAATTGACAAAAAGGTGGTAAATGTTAGCCAGGATGTAATGGCACAGGGAGGAACCGCAGTGACAGCACTCGAAAATACCCCGTCAGTTCAGGTTGACATCGAAGGGAACGTTAGTTTACGCGGGAGTTCCAGTTTTACGGTGCTCATTGATGGACGGCCAAGTGTGCTCACCGGTTCGGATGCTTTGCAACAGATTCCGGCAAGTACCATCGAAAAAATCGAGATCATCACCAATCCTTCGGCAAAATACGATCCCGACGGCGTCGCGGGCATCATTAACGTGATTATGAAGGAGCAAAAACAACGTGGCTTTAACGGCGTTGCCAATGCCTCGATAGGAACTAAGGATAAGTACAGTGCCGATGTTTTGCTCAATTATCGGGTAAGTAAATTTAATCTTTTGGGTGGGATTGATTACCAGGATCATAATTTTGGTGGTAGCCGCGAATCGCGTCAGGAAACATACCAGAATGACACCACTAATTTCAGATATTCAACAGGATCGCGCAGCCACGACAGAGGCGGTTATGGATTAAAGGCTGGCGCCGATTATTTCATTTCAAAAGCTACAACTTTATCGGTGCTGGGACGACTGGGTTTTTATAAATTCGATGGAGGTGGAAACTCAAACATGCGGCTTTTTACTGATCCGCTTACCATCAATCAGTTTAAATATACATCCACCGACTCTAAAAGGGATGGTGGATATTTTAGCGGTAACGTGAATTTCCAGCACAAATTCGACGATCTCGGCCATCAACTTGATGCTACGGCATTTTATTCAACCAGATCAGGTGATGATACCGAAGACCAGGATGAATATTTTACCGATTCGGCATGGAACAAGATTGATGACCAGCCATATCTCATCCGTACCAACGAGAAAAGTAACGAAACCGAGTTAAGGCTTAAGATTGATTACACAAAACCTATTGGTGAGGAAGGAAAGCTTGAAGCGGGTTTTCAGAGTAGAATCGAAAATGAAATGGAAGATTATCATTTCCTGGAATATGATTACGTCACAGGTGAATTTGTGAACAACCCGATTTATACCAACAAGATGGATTTTAGCGATAATGTCCATTCACTTTATGGGATTTATTCGAATGCTTTTAAGAATTTTGGCTACCAGTTTGGCCTACGTGGTGAATACACCTACCGCAGTATTAAAAATGATCAGTCCCCAAATGCCTCCGTGATTGATCAATTGGATTATTTTCCAACAATTCACTTATCTCAGAAATTTAAAAACGATGACCAGGTGCTGGCAAGTTATACCCGACGGATTGAAAGACCTGATGGCAGGGAACTTGATCCTTTTGTAAGTTACATGGATGCCTATAATATCAGGCAGGGAAATCCTGACCTGAAACCCGAATACACCGATTCGTATGAGTTGTCGTACCAAAAAAGGATTTGGAAGGCTTTTATAACCCTCGAAGGTTATTACAGGGTTACAACCGGGAAAATTACACAAACTCAAACGCTTCAGGAAAATGGAATTATGCTTAATACTTTCGAAAACCTGACAAGCGACTTTTCGCTTGGGACTGAGATGATGATAACCTCAGAACTGACGAAATGGTTTGAATTGAGTTTAACGGGAAATGTTTACAACTATCGTATCGAAGGAAATATTGACGACCAGAATATTGATGAGAACAGCACCAACTGGAACAGCAGGTTAAACGGAACATTCAGGCTGCCCAAAGAGTTCAGGTTTCAGCTTACGAGCATGTACAATGGGCCAAGTGTGGCTGCTCAGGGAACTACTGAGGGTTTTTGGGTGGCAAATGTGGCGCTGCGTAAAGATTTTTTCCAGCGTAAACTCTCGGCAACTTTATCGGTTCGCGACATGTTTAAAACTGCAAAACGTGCAACTACTTCATCGGGAACTGGATTTTATTCGTACGACGAATTTCATCGTGAAGCGCCTGTTGTAATGTTAAATCTTAGCTTTAAGATTAATAATTACAAACAAAAACAGGAAAGACGTAATGGTGAAGAGGGTGGTGGCGAACCTGAAATGGAAGATAGTTTCTAATTCCAATCCAAATTTATTCTTTATTAAACATTTCTGCAAAGGCAATTTGCTGCATTCTGATTTGAGGGTGGCAGTTTCCTAAATGGAGGTGCTAATTTCCTAAATGGGGGTGCTTGTTTCCTAAATGGTGGTGCTTGTTTCCTAAATGGGGGTGCTTGTTTCCTAAATGGAGGTACTTGTTTCCTAAATGGAGGTGCTTGTTTCCTAAATGGGGGTGTGAGTTTCCTAAATGCGGGTGCGAGTTTGATAAATGGTGGAGGGAGTTTGGTAAATGGTGGGGCTATTCTGACGAAAAAATAGTACACTGATGGAACTGATTGGACTGATTTTGACTGATTTCTTCTTTTAGGTTTAACTATTGTGCCCTATGTGCCTATGTGGTAGAATTGAACCACATAGACACATAGGGCACAATAGAAGGGATTTCTGGATTGTGATGGGATTTTATAAGGTTATAAAAATAT
>CAIYZW010001068.1 GCA_903930725.1 uncultured Bacteroidota bacterium | reverse complement strand
TTGATGCCCTACGGGCAAAATATACTATAATTTAATTTATAAACAGACTCTAAGTTTTTTTTGTCGGGAACAGAGTTGTTAATGAAAGTAAAACGATCATGCACCTATTAAAATATAGAGATAACATGGTATTCGTATCTTAAACTCTAAAATTACACTTCTGCTGCATGGGTTTGCGAAATACTTCGACATCGCTCAGTATAAAAATGCAAATCCATCCAGCTCAGTATTACTGAATCTAAATGGTTTCACTTTCGCAATCCCACCAAGATTCAGTATAACCTATGATTTTTCGCAGATAGAAACTGCTGAACGCATCTGATATAATTTGTATGCGCCATAAGCTACTCCTATCGCCAGCAAAATGACCACGCCACTGTCAATAGGTGCCCCTCCGCCAATGGGGCCGCCTGCAACAGCGCCACCACCGGCCTGCATGCCGGGACCCGGCTGAGCCTGTGTTATAAAGCCGGTAAATACAAAAACTATATTGAGAATAATAACCTGAAATATCTTTTTCATAATGTTCTTTTTTAATAATGTCCTGTTTTTCTTAGTTTACAAATACTTTCCCTGTGGAAATTCCTTTAACCGTGATCGCTTTTACTACAAAGCAGCCGGTATTGTTTCCCATTTCTATCTTATCTGTCGGGTTACCGGTAAGGCTGGCGCTGTAAAGCAACTGGCCGGTAATGTTATACACTTCCAGCCTTCCCTGCAGGCTTTCAAGGTTACTGACAAACACTGTATGATGGCTACTGTATATGCTCAGCTTGCCTGGGATAATATCGCCAATACCATTGGCACTTTTGAAGTGCAGGTTAAAGCGGTGTTCCGTATCGCCAGGAGCAGCTGTGAAACTGTATATTGCATTCTGCCTCATATCCTGGGTAGTATTGGTTTGTAAATCCTCGAGTAACAGCGGGGTGGAAGAATTAAAGCTCTCCATGCCCGAGGCGGTAATAGTATAAGCGTTTTCAGCACCAGCCTTAAACCCAATTGCTACATCGGAGTTTGTCTCAATGGAAGGTAGTGAGTTTACGGATGCAACGTCCCTGGAAAGTAGAGAATAAAGTTGGGGAGCAGCTACAATACCAAAGAGTTTATAAGCATCCTGGTCCTGGTCGAAACCGGGAGTAGCATTTTCATTAAACCGAATAAAAGTTACATCCGAATAGCCGTTTCCATTCACAAGCAGTTTTAACATATCTTTTATAACTGCATCATTTTTCAGGAAGGTACCGCCATGCGTTTTGGCTGCATTATCCAGTGTGAGGTTGTTTGAGCCTGAAGAGGTTCTTACAAAGAATCCTCCAAGTGAAGGAGCGATTCCCGGAAAGTCGTTGGAGCCGATAGAGTAAGTAGCATAATTTGACCCGTTCCATGAATAAGCAAAAGCATTTAATCCACCGGTTAAAGTACATAGTGCAAGGTTGAGCCCACTTGGATAAGGATTGCCTGCCAGGTGCCAGCCATCAAGGTAACCAGGCGCCTCAGCCGTAAAACTGAGATTGGTATATTGGAATGGGCTTGTTTTAAGTGTGCCGGGAAAAACCAGTGTATGATCACCGATAGGGAAATTAACCGAATAAGCAGTTTCCGGTAATACATATTCATTATCCACGAGTCTTACCCATGCTCCCCAAGACTCTTCGTACCTGTCGAGGTAGGCTGTGTTGAAGCAGGATGCAGCAGAAGCCTGAATTGATTCTGCGACCGGGGAAATAAACAGGTGCCATGCATCAGCACCGCTTACGATATCGCGTTCAACAGTGGTTGAAACTCCCGATGAATGCTCAATGAGCGAGCCGCTTGATTTTACAACCAGTCCGGCTGTTCCTGCATTGTTGGTAAGTGTGCCGTTAACGGTAAGCGCTTTACCTGTATTGATGGTAAGCACCGCACCCGCCTCGATCGTAATGTTATTACATTGTGCAGGGCTTGCAGCAGGCTGGTTAACCATAGGATTGGTGGTAACATCAGGAATACTTACATCGGATGTAGAAGTTGGTATTGCATTGGGCGTCCAGTTGGCAGCCGTATTCCAGTCTGAATCAGCAGAACCGTTCCATGTTAAAGATGCCGGTAATTCATAAGCGCCCATACTTGGCGAGGTGGCACTGCGTGTAGCTCCTGCAATATCGGTGGTAATACCGGCGATTGGTGTTCCTGCCGCAAGTGCAACATTTGTAGGGAACAGGTTGGTGGCTGAAGTAAAAAGAGGATCAGAACTGATAGATTGCGCATCCATGCTTGTTCCGGTTTGCCAGTCAGCTAAGGAGGAATAGGCACTGCCGGAAAATCCCACGTAATTATTGGTTCCGGCTGCTATATAATAATCATTGTAATTGGAAACCAGCAATGTACCACCATTGTAGATACAATGTCTTGTTGATGTAGCACCGGCAGCTGAGAAATTGGCAAAAATATTATTTTTCAGGTTTGCTTTTGCAGCATTATAAAAACAGGTGGACGTTGGATTTGCATCTTCTTCAATCCGCACTGAATTGTAGTAAAAATTTCCTGTAGATCCCGTGCCCGTCATACCCATTGCCTGAATAAGCCTTGTTGCCGTTGGCGCAGTAGCGCCATGCTGTAAGGCATAAACCGTATTGTTATAAACGTTGCACACCGTGGTATAGGATGCTAAACAAGTTATCTGAATTCCATACACAAAGGAAGTAGTAAAAGTAGTTGCACTTACTAAATCATGAATTTTATTGTTGTAAATATTGTTGGTTCCTTTCGTATTTTCGAGCCATAAGCCATACAGTGTTCCTCCTGTTACCGTAACATTCCGTATTTCGTTGTTAAAAACATTGATACCTGCCGACCCTGTAACCCGGATACCGCTTGAATTTAAACCGTCCCCGATATCATTGGCAGTAGAAGC
>CAIYZW010001067.1 GCA_903930725.1 uncultured Bacteroidota bacterium | reverse complement strand
GCCGTTTTTGCTGAAGATTATGGCCGCACCGAATTTAACGACAACAGCAACCCAATGTGTTTTCTTTCGAATGGTTTGCCGGGCGGATTGGACATTTCAAATGTTGGGATGATCGGTGAAACCATCAGTTTTGATGTTACTATCGAAAAAGCGCCAATTGCTGATTTCGGAGCTTCGGCAACATTGATCACCGAAGGCTGCGCTGTTGATTTTACTGATTTATCGCTTTGTAATGTTGATAGTTGGGAATGGACCTTTACCGGAGGAAATCCTGCCACCTCATCCAGCCAGAATCCTGAAGGAATTGTTTATGAAACCGAGGGAATTTATCCTGTTACGTTAAAGGTTACCAATGTCTGGGGAAACAACACCAAAGTTTATCAGAATTTAATCACGGTGAGTACTTCAGCTTTGCCGGTAGCAAATTTTACAGCCAGCGATTCCATAATTTGTTCAGGTGAGGTTGTTACTTTTACTGACCTTTCGGAGATTTGTCCTACTGCCTGGAATTGGGAGATTACTCCAACACCAGGAAATGAATTTGTTAATGGGACATCATCAACTTCCCAAAATCCCCAGGTAATTTTTAATCATCGTCCTAATCCTTACTCCGTGAAACTAACCGTAACCAACAATAATGGTGTTTCAGAACTTTTTAAACTAAATTATATTTTTGCCGGAGGAATTCATTCGCTGGATTATACCGAATCTTTTGAAAGCACAGATTTATCAACCCTGGGCTGGACTGTAGAAAATCCGGATAATAAAACTACCTGGCAAATTTTCGATGTTGGTGGAAGCGGAGCAGGAACCAGGGCAGCAGGCATTAATCTGTATAATTATTTCAGCTTTGGCCAGCGCGACCGGTTGATCAGCCCACCGCTTAATATGATTTGGTTAGGCAACTATTATTTTTCGTTTAAACATTCGTATTCGCAAACCAACCTGCAATATTCCGATTCGCTGATCGTGAAAATATCTACCGATTGTGGCAATACATGGACAAGGATTTTAGCCACTGCCGAAGACGGTACAGGCAACTTTGCCACCAGGGAACCTGTAAACAGCAGTTTTTTCCCCGCTTTGCCCGAAGATTGGTGCGGAGCGAATTCTCTGAGCAGTTGCTACACTTTAGATATTTCTCAATTCTCGAATAACCCAAATGTCCAAATCATGTTCGAATCGGTGAGGATTACCGGCAACAATCTTTTTATTGATGATATTAAGATGGAGGCATTTGTGGGTATCGAAAATCAACCACAAACATCAAAACTCGCTTTCGATATTTTCCCGAATCCGTGCAAGGGAATTTTTACAATTTCTTTAGAGAATACCGGAGAAAGCTGTAATCTCGAAATTTACAACGCTCAAGGTCAGATAATCCGGCAGATTCAGGCAAATTCTAAATCAAATCAGGCATTGGATTTATCCGGCCAACCGAAAGGTTTGTATTTTGTTAAGATGACAGGAAATTCCTCCCCGGAAACAAAGAAGTTAATTTTGGATTAGAAACCGGTTAGAATATTTTAAAACGGCTGATTTACGGTTATCGTGGGTCAGCCGTTTGTTTTTTTCTTTTCGGGGCTTTGTACCGGCGCCAGAATTTGTATTTAGTAAAAGAAGTATAGGCTACAAGGTTATTAAAAGCCTTAAAAGTCATCAGGAAATGGATGAAATGATAACCTGCCCAAAGGGTTAGAAACCAGACAGCAATACTGAATGCATTTTCAAAAAGATACGATTTCCAGTCTGGCTGATCAAAATTAAAAAGCCGAATCCCATAAAACTCTTCTAAAAGCCAGGGTGTAACAAGCGAAAGGATGATCCACCAAAAGGCGATGGTGAAGGATTGCGCTGTTTCGATGGCCCGCTCGGGGCAGGTGTTCATGCAGCGCATGCAACTTTCGCAGTTAAAAGTCCAGTAGGGCCTGCCTTTGATGGTTTTAATGGCTTTGACCGGGCATTGTTTTTCGCAAAGCCCGCAGTTGGTGCAGGCGTTGCTGGCTACAAATGTTTTTGCAATGCCAAACCGGCCCACAAAATAATAACCAACAGCAATCGGTGCAACGGCCAGATCGAACGGAAGCGAAAGAAAAGCCTTGTATTTACTGCCTCCGTTTAAAATCCGGCCGGCGAATTTTTTGGTGATCCGCTCACACCTTTCAAACATCGAAACAACCACCTTTTGCCTTAGTCCGGGATGTATCGAAATCCAGTTCGATGGCAGGTCCATCGGCTGCATCCCTTTTATTTTATAGCCTTTTAAAAGCAACACCAGGGCAGGAAAAAACTGTGCAAGCCCGCTCAATCCCGGCACAAACAGCTTCGAGAGTTTCATCCCGGCACGGGTATTAATGATAAAAACATCGGTGTTTTTACGGCGCGGGAATTTCCAGATATATTTGAGCATGTTGGGTGGCAGGTTAAACCCGTGGGTAGGCGCGCAAAATCCGATGAGTGTTTTCCCTTTAATTTCGGGAATTTCAGGTTTCACAAACCTGTCAATGTTGATCATCCGGGCATTTATCCCCATTTCCGATGCTGTTTCAATGATCCATTCGGCGGTTCTTTTTGCATTTCCGGTTCCCGAAAAGTAATAGATCAGCAAATTCTTATAAGCAACCGACATACAACAGTTTTAATCGTAAAGCCCAATAAATTCATAGCTATTTCCGGAGGCATCCAGAAATTTGATAAAATCATCAAAAGCAAGCACCACAGTAGCTGTGTTTATGTTGGGGTGAAAACTTATTCTGGTAGCAGTTTTCAGATTTTCGTCCAAAAAAAGATGAACATGATTTCCAGTGTCGTTAATCAATCCGAATGGCGAAACCGAGCCGGGCGTAAGGCCTAGATATTTTTGCAACCTTTCGGGAGAAGCAAATGACAACTTGCCCTGTTTGAGTCGTTTTTCCAGATCATGAATGGCCAAATCCTGCCGGTGATCAATAACTACCAGATAATGGCGATTGCCTTTGTGGTTTCTGAAGAAAATATTTTTGCAATGGGAAGCTTCGATATTGCCCCAATATTTAACTGCTTCTTCGATGGTTGGCAATGGCGGATGCTCATGTACTTCGTACAAAATCCCCAGCCAATCAAGTGTTTGAAAAACTTTTTTACTTTTTTCGTCCATGATGCAAAAATATAAAATTACACCAAGTCTAAAATCGAAAATTATTGAATTTTCCCAAGACAAAAGAAATCACCGGATTTTAGCCCGTTGAAGTTTTCAAATCCTGACCAAGCTTAGTTTTTCCTGATTACCCTCACCATATCCAGCAAAGCATCGTTGATTTCGCCGTCCATATTGATGTTCCAGTCTTCAAATTTGATGGTTAACTGGTTTTTGCCTTTGTTCAGCGGAACTTCGATGATATTGGAATAGCCCCAGTCGCTCCACTCGTTGGTGCCCCGCTGCGGGAAAACCCACACGCCGGAATAATTGCCGTTGGTGTAGATGCTGCGGATGCCACAATTATTGTCGGTATTCCAGGGACCTGTGCCATTGGCGTAGCGGCAATCGACGAGGTAGGTTCCGCTTTCGGAAACGGAAATATTCATGCTGATTTCCCGGTTTTTACTGCTGCTGATTTCGACAAACCCACTGCCTGAAAAGTTTGAATAAGGCAGGTTTGATTTCGCCGCAAAGTTTTCGACTTCAACCATTTTCCGATCTTCATCTTTACAAACCAAAATGGGTTCGCTGCTGAATGATTCGATTTTTGCGTTGTCGAGGGCAGTGAGTCTATATTCGGCAAATTCGCCGGCGTTTATTTCAAAATGATTTTCTTCGATGCTTTTGATCCATTTTCCATTCTTATAAAGGTTGTAGGCCATTGCACCGGGAATAGCCTCCCAAACCAGCCTGTTTCCGTCGATTTTTACCTGCGGATTGGTGAGCGAAAACTTATTTTCGGTCAGATTGATTTTTGAAGCGCCAAAGTCGTTGTTTTTCATCACAATTCCGATGGTGTGGTTTCCTTCCAGGTTAGCCGGGAAGAAGTCGTCATCGCTGGTTTTGCCATCAATTTTAAAACTTTCGATCTGGTTTCCGTGGCCTTCAACGGTAATGGTCAGTTTTGACTTTCGATAATTGAAGTTTGAAAGTGTTCTTGTTCCTCCGTAAACCTTTGGAATCACCGGCTGGAAGCGGATCCCGTCAGTTTCGAAATGGATTCCCATAAAAACACGGTGAACCATTGCAAGGTTTCCGGCCATGCTCCACAACATGCGGTCGGAGTTGATCTCGGTGCCCACATAATCGCCGTTTTGTGCCACGAAATTTTCGTAGTTGGTGAGGAACAAAGCGCCTGCCCGGTAAATGGCGGCTAAACCATGTAGCAAGGCGGCTTCGTTGCCGGTTTTGGCAGCGGCAAGGTTCCAGAACGACTGCACAAACGGCCAGATGGCGTTGTTGTGATAGGGCGGAATTCCGGGAATTTGTGGATAAATGCAGGTGGTTCCAAAAGCGGTAACCGGCGAATTTTCGATCACCGATTTTGCCCTTTCAGCATCAGCCACATCAAACAAAATGGTGAGCGCTTCTCCGAGGGCTTCAAAACGCTGGGAAAGGCTCAGCGAACTGCGGCCATACAAATATTGACCGTAATAGCCTTTTCTAACCATCCAAAGATTGTTGTTTATGCCAGTTTTAATTTCATCGGCACGTTTTAAATATTCATCATTGGGTTCGCCAAGAAGGTTTGCCATCTCAGCCAGGATAATGTTGGCCTGGTAATGCACGGCATTGGTCCCGAGGTTTTCCGACATGTAAATATCCATGTTCGACATCCATTTTGGGTAGGTCTGTTCGCGCCAGTCGAGAAACGACGATTCGCCGCGG
>CAIYZW010001066.1 GCA_903930725.1 uncultured Bacteroidota bacterium | reverse complement strand
CCGGGACCGTTTACAATGCAGCCCATCACGGCAATTTTTAGCCCGGGCAGATGCGAAGTTTTCGATTTGATTTTCTGTAAAGATGCCTGAATGTCGTACTGTGTGCGGCCGCAGGAAGGACAGGCAATAAATTCGGTTTTCGAAATCCGGGAACCGCACGCCTGCAAAATCTTAAACGAAATCTCAACCAATTTTTGAGAATTGATATTTTCGTTTTCAAGCCAGATTCCATCACCAAAACCATCAATAAAAAGCGGCCCAAAGTCAAGTGCTGCCTGAATTCCCAATTTTATGGGGTCAGGTTCTGAATAAGCCTTTTTCAGGATAACAGGAGTTTTCAGATTTTCGTGATGCAGCATTTCGAAAACCATCCGCCATTCTTCAACCGGGTTTTTGGTGGTTGATTCAGCAATCAATATGAATTTTGTTGGATTTTGAAGGTTTTTCAGCCAATTAACCGAAATTTCGGAAGCTTTAATTTTAATAAAACCATCCGTTGGTTGATTTTCAAAACCAATTTTAGAACCTTCAAAAACCTCATAAATCCTGTCTTTTCCATGAATTTTATCTTCAGAGAAAACCAAATCCGGGGAAAGAGAATCATCTGTTTTTTCATTCCCAACAACAAGCGGAAATGTAAAATTTCCGGATAAAAAGCTGGAATAGATTTCCCTTTTTGTAAAACTGAAAGGGTCATAAAAAAAACCGTCAAAAGGCTTGTCGGTAAAGGAATGAATATTTGAAAAGGCTTTGCAAATCTGCTGAGCCACCGGAATTTCGAAAACCGGGTCTTCGGTAAGCGAAACGCGGATGGTGTCACCAATTCCGTCGGCAAGCAGGGCACCAATTCCGGCAGCGGATTTTATGCGGCCATCTTCGGCATCGCCAGCTTCGGTAACGCCCAGATGAATCGGGTAATTCATGCCTTTGGCGATCATTTTTTTTACCAAAAGTCGCGTAGCATGAACCATCACGCGCACATTGCTGGCTTTCATAGATAAAACGATGTTGTGAAAATCCATTTTGCGGCAGATGCGGACAAATTCGAGGGCTGCCTCAACCATGCCTTCCGGCGTGTTTCCAAATTTGCTGATAATCCTTTCGGACAAAGAGCCGTGGTTGGAACCGATTCGCAAGGCTGCCCCGGGTTTTTTCAGCATTTCAATCAAAGGTGCAATCCGCTCTTCGATTTTACGAATGGCTTCCTGAAATTCTTCATCAGTAAAATCCGCCTTGCCCATGTTCCGGTCGGTGTAATTTCCGGGGTTAATTCTCACTTTATCTACAATGGAAGCCGCTATCAGCGCCGCTTTCGGATTAAAATGAATATCTGCAATCAAAGGAACATCATAACCATTTTTCAAAAGCGCTTCTTTTATGAGGGCCAGGTTTTTAGCTTCACGGATTCCAGGAGCGGTAATCCGCACCATTTCGCAGCCGGCATCGGCCAATTGCATCGCCTGATGCACCGTTGACTCAGTATCAGCGGTGTTTGTGTTGGTCATCGATTGGATCGTCATCGGGTTTTTGCCTCCGATAATGATTTTCCCAACTTTTACTTCCCTGGTTTTAAATCTGCTGCTCATATTGTTATCTGATGAATTGAATACAAAAGAAAGGTTTTTTATCAGTTGTTGTAGAAAATGATATTTCGTGATTTCCAGTTTTAGGCTATTGATTTTGGCTAACAACCTGACGGTAAGTTTTTATACTACAGAAGTATATCCAAATGGATCCTTTTTTCTTACCACCATTCCACCATTCCAATATTCCATTTTTCCTCAATCTCATTGTCGAACTCTCACCTTGCAATGCTATCGGCACGCTGGATCAGGTTTTCGGGAATTGTCCAGCATTCCTTTAGTCCATTTAAGGCTTTCATGTTGAGAAATAGTTTTTCGGGAACTACATTTTGTACCGGAATTTCCGAAGGTTTTTTTCCTTCCAGAATATCGGCAGCAATGTTTCCACCAGCCTTGCCAACCTCAAAATAATTTGCTCCGAGACCAAACAAAGCTCCTTTGCCGACGAGTTCGGGGTCGTTGCAAAAGACCGGAATTTTACCATTTCGACCAGCCTTTACCATCAGATCAAAGGCAACCTCAACGGTATTATCGCCTCCGATCCAGAGCGCCTCGGCACCCCTTGCAACCAACGATTGCGTGGCTTCAAGCACCGAAGTTGTGTTTTCGACATTTGCCTCCATCAGTTCGATCCCCAGGCTGTCGCAGATCCTACGGGCGATCACCACACATGCCTCCGAACAGGTTTCGTTGCTACACCAGGGAACACCAATTTTTTTCAAGCCAGGGTTTATTTGCCTTGCTATCAAAACCGCATCTTCAACAGGCTGGAAAGTCCCAAGTCCGGCCAGATGTTCAGGCCTTATTTCCGGGTGGTTCCGTTGAAGTCCGACACCAGAAAGGAAAGGGTCGGTAACTGCTGCAAAAACATGAATAACTTCTCCGTTTTTATTGGCATTGGCCATCACCTGGAGTGCCGGTGTACTTGCTGTTATCACCACATCGAACTTTTTGCCGATAATTTCTTTTGCGATGGTGTTGGCGGTTGGCAAATCGTTTTCGGCACAATATCGTGTTAGCCGTATATTTTTTCCATCAATAAACCCCCTGGTTCTCAGTCCTTCGATAAAGCCCAGTTCGGTGTTATTGAGCAATGGCCGTGAAGAAAATTTAAATATTGCAATGGTTTTTATGGCTTTGCTGCCGGGGTTTTGATTTTGTAAATCGGTAAGTAATAATGTAGCCGAAACCGCCAAAAGCAGTACAATTCCAAGCCAGATTCCTTTAAGTGTTGCCATAAATTTGGTAAAGATTCTCATCGTAAATTTATTATCCTCAAAAGTACATAAACCAAATTTATGGGCCTTAATAATTTGATTTTTCATGGTGATGGTTTATTTCATATTTTAGCCAGATCAAATCATTAAAAATGGCATTTACGATAAAACCGCTGTTGCGTGGAATTGGGTTGCTTCTTTTGGTTGCGCTGGTTTTGTTATTGTCCGATTTAAGCAACCGGAATCAATCTTCACAAAATGAAGCGAATAAAACAAAACTAAGCTCAGATGAGGTATTCAGTCCCAATAAAAAACTAAAGCTTGCGCTGATACAATACAGTGATGCACCCATTTCGGAACAGACACTCGAAGGAATTTTGGCGGGGCTTGCCGATCATGGCCTGGTTATCGAATCCGATTATGATCTGGATATTTCGAACGCTCAGGGCGATGTAGGCACGTTGAATAGTATTTTCGATGCCATAAAATCAACAAAATATGATCTGATTTTTGTTTCTTCAACGCCAACTTTGCAGGTTGCGGTGCGCAAGATCACGGATACCCCCGTGGTTTTTACAACCGTTGCAGATCCAGTAAAATCAGGCGCCGGAACTGATTTTAATAATCACCTTCCGAATATCACAGGAATTTCGACGACAGGTGCTTATTCAGAAATGGCAGACCTTGTGTTGACGATTTTACCTGGCACAAAGGTAATCGGAACGCTCTATTCGCCGGGAGAATCGAACTCGGTAGTAAACAGAAATGCATTGGAAAAATCTGCCGTTGCAAATGGCCTCCGGCTTGTTTCGGTTCCTGTGAATTCGAGTTCCGAAACCACCGACGCAGCGCTTTCGTTGTGCTCCCAAAACATCGAAATTGTTGTTCAAATTGTTGATAATCTCACCTCGGCGTCATTTTTATCAATCCTAAAAACTGCCACTAAGGCAAAAATACCTGTGTTTGGATTTGTCGAATCCCAGGTTACCGATGGTGCAATTGCTGCTGTTTCGAGGGATTATGTGCAGGCAGGTAAAGATGCGGTGCGGCTGGCGGTAAGGATTTTGAAAGGAGAGAACCCCAAAGATATTCCGTTCGAACATGTCTCAAAAACCAAACTGGTCATCAATAAAGTTGCTGCGCGTAAGGCCGGAATAACCTTTCCTGCCGGAATTTTGGAAAATGCCGATAAAATCATCGAATAATGAAGGATAAATTAGAGATTAGAAAAGTAAATCACGGGCATTATCTTACCATCATGCTCGATGGCCGGGTTGACGGGCATTGGTCGGGATTTTTAAGCGATGCCATCACCACCGAAATCCGGAATGGTTTTTATAACATCGAACTTGATTTTGGTGGTGTTGATTACCTAAGTTCCGACGGAATACGCGTGCTTGTGAAGTTTTACAAAGAACTTAAAAAAGTGAATGGATCACTTTATTTAACCGAAGTTTCGGAAAATGTGCGCACTATCATCGGCTTGGTGGGGCTCCAGGATTTGATGACAAACAAAATTGAAGCCAAGCCCGCCAATGAAGCCAGTACAAAGCATACAACCCGTGATGGCTTTTACTTTGAAAGGGAGAAAAATCAGGTTAACGATGTTATTACACTTAAGTTAAGTGGTGAGCCTGGAAAAATTCATTCAAATAACATTTCGGTTTCTGATGTAAAAACGTCGTTTTTTGATGGACAAAATTTTGGTATTGGTTTAGGTGCAATAAGTAGCGACGAAAACGATGCGCTTTCGCGGATGGGTGAGTTTATCGGACTTGGCAATGCGGTGGCTTATCTGCCTACCGACGGCACCAACAGCCCCGATTATTCACTAAAAACCGGGAATCTTATCCCCGAAATCAGGCATTTGTACGGCCTCTTTTTTAATGGGAGTTTTAGCGATAGTTTCAGGTTCGATCCCCAAAATACAGGCGAATCCATAAAACTTGGCCGTATTATCGAAAACCTGCTGGATTTTACGGGCTTCCCCACTTTGGCTTTGGTGATGATCGCCGAAACATCAGGATTGGTAGGTGTTTCGTTGAGTAAGTCGCCCGAAAAAAAAAGCGAAGCGCCAATATTCAGTTTCCCTCAGGTGAGAGATGAAGTGAATTTTACTGTTGAGCCTGCACATGGTAAAATGTTGACTTTAACCGTCGGCGTTGCCTCCGGTAAGCCAAACAAACAGCTTTCGGAATTTTGCAGGCCGCTGCATAAAAACAGCGAAATAGCCGGCCATTTTCATACCGCGGTATTCAGTTTTCGTCTGCTCAAAAAAAGCAGCATCAACCTTAGCGAAACTATCGGGAACATTTTCGAAAGTGAGCATCTTTATGAGGTTTTGCATCTGATTAACGATGAGCGTGAAGCTGTCGGAATCGGCGAAAGCGAATTTTATTCGGGCACTTGCTGGGTTGGAGAAGTAAAATCAATTGTAACAGGATATATCTAAAATCATGACTTTACTCGTAGGTTCTTTAACAATCGGATTGATCCTGGCGTTGCTTGCGCTGGGTGTTTTTATCAGTTTCAGGATTTTTAATTTTCCCGATATTACCGTCGAGGGATCAATCACTTTTGGAGCATCTGTTGCAGCAGCCCTTATTTCGATAGGCTGGAACCCGCTCCTTGCCACAATCCTGGCGTTTTTTGGCGGGATGATCGCCGGTGCGGCAACCGGAATTCTTCACACCAAATTTAAAATTAATGGTTTGCTGGCCGGAATTCTGGTGATGACGGCACTTTATTCCATAAACCTTCATGTTATGGGCAAAAGCAACATTCCGCTGATGTCGGTTACTACCCTTTTTTCATGGTTCGAAGGATGGACGCCTGCATTTTTTGGAACAGCAACCGACGTAAATGTTCTGGGATGGACTGTAAATGCTACCGATATCATCGTAATGTTTTGTATTCTGATTATCACCATTTTTTTTGGAATATTGCTCTTTTGGTTTTTCAAAACCGACATCGGCACAGCCATGCGGGCAACGGGAAATAACCCGCAGATGATCCGTGCTTTGGGCGTTAACACGCAGGCAATGATTATTCTGGGGCTTGCACTTTCGAACGGGATGATTGCCATTGCCGGCGCCTTGCTCGCACAATACCAGGGATTTGCCGATGTTCAGATGGGAATCGGAATGCTTGTTTGGGGGCTTGCCAGTGTAATTATCGGCGAAGCACTGATCACCAAAAAAACGCTGGGGTTTGTCATTACCGGGGCAATTATGGGTTCGATACTTTTCAGGCTACTGGTGGCCATCGCGCTAAGATGGGGCATGAATCCCAACGACCTCAAGCTGATAACTGCCGTTTTTGTTTTTATCGCGCTTATTTTACCAGGCTTCATCGAAAAGACCAAAAAAACCAGACTGTCCGTCAATATCAAAATGTAAACGCTGTTTTTTATTAACAACCTTTGAAAAGAAGATTCAAATGTTAAAAATCGAAAATCTATATAAAACATTCAATCCCGGTACAGCCAACGAAGTGAAAGCCTTGCAGGGCGTTAGTTTTGAGCTGCCCGAAGGTAGTTTTGTTTGTGTTTTGGGAACAAATGGGTCGGGGAAATCAACTTTGCTCAACGCGGTGGCCGGCTCGTTTTATCCGGATGAGGGTAAGAT
Organism: uncultured Bacteroidota bacterium; assembly: GCA_903930725.1. GTDB lineage: Bacteria > Bacteroidota > Bacteroidia > Bacteroidales > 4484-276 > CAJATL01. The sequence continues at coordinate 1,964 of CAIYZW010001066.1, read as the reverse complement.
TTTTCTGGATAACGAAAACATCACACACTGGCCTGAATACCGGCGGGCCAAACATATTGGCAGGGTTTTTCAAAACCCATACAGCGGTACGGCACCCGAAATGACCATTGCCGAAAACCTTGTCATGGCAGCAAAACGTGGCCGTCCACGAGGGCTTGGACTGGCGTTGAATAAAAAATATCTCACCGATTTCAGCGACAGGGTAAAACCCCTCAATATGAAACTCGAAGAACGCATCGAAAACCCCATTGGCAAACTCTCGGGCGGCCAACGGCAGGCTTTGACATTAATTATGGCGACCTGGCAAAAGCCAAAACTGCTTCTACTCGACGAACATACCGCCGCCCTCGACCCCAAAACTGCCGCCAAAGTCATCCAGCTTACTGAGGAAGTTATCAAAAAAGATAACCTCACCACCCTGATGGTGACACATTCCATGCAACAGGCAGTAAATTTGGGCGACAGGATTCTGATGATGCACAACGGAAAAATTGCCTTCGATTTTTCAGGTTCTGATAAGAAACGGCTCAAGGTAAACGACCTGCTGGCTTTGTTTGATGAAATCCGTCGCAAAGAGCAAATTGACGCCTCGGTTTCGGAATTGCTGATGAAGAGTTATGTTTAATTTCCCAATTTAAAAAAATTTGAATCAAAGGAATGAATACCATCCAAGCCATTCTCAATCGCCGGAGTATCAGGAAATATGCTGATAAGTCCTTAAGTAAGGATTTGATCCTACAACTTTTAAAAGCCGGAATGTATGCTCCCAGCGCCAGAAACAGCCGCGCCTGGCAATTTGTGGTTATCCAAAACCGTGAAATGCTCAATCAACTTTCACAACTTCACCCTTACGGGAAAATGCTTCAGGAAGCCGCCTGCACCATTTTGGTCTGCGGTGACCGGAGTATTGAAAAAACCGAAGGATACCTGGCCATCAATTGTGCGGCAGCAACACAGAATATTTTGCTTGCTGCCCACGAACTGGGTCTGGGAAGTGTCTGGCTGGGCGTTTATCCGCGCCAGGAAAGGATGAACGAAATTTCAGAATTTCTTCAACTTCCGGGTCATTTAATGCCGGTTTCGCTCATTTCGCTTGGATATCCTGCCGAGCAACGAGCATTTCCGGGAAGGTTTGAATTGGAAAAAATTATCTGGAAATGAGGCGTTAGACATAAGGCATAAGTGGTAAGGCGTTCGCCAATCATTGGTTACTGACAGATTTTTTTGTTATTTGTGTTTCGAATTTTGTTGTTTTCTTAAAACTTCACCTTCATTTTTGTGCTAATATTTTCTTCCAGAATTTCTGAAACAAAATGGCTTGTTGTTGCCGTGCGCCTGTCTTTTGAAACCGCAATTCCTTCGCCGGAAGTTCTTTTGACTGGCTCGGGCAGGTGAACAATAGTGGTGATTTGGACGAGATCAAAAACCACTTCATCGGGCATTTTATCCTTATTGGCTTCCAGCATTAGTTTGCCCCAGGTTGTTATGTTATTTTTGACAAAGCTGTTTTTTTTCAATTTGTAAATGGCAGGGGTGAACATCGTTTTTTCATTCCCGCTCACGGCATAAAGCGCCTTATTCAGGTTTTTGTGGTTATCAAAATCAAACGAAAGCTGCATTTTACGGCCTCCTTCAAAAACAACATTGCTGATTCCTTTTTGCTGCTTAAGAACAGAAACGGTTTTTCCGGCTTCGTCTTCGATTTCATCCATAAATGAGAGGTCGGCAAACTGACTGATCAATCCAAACAAACCATTACCCTTGCCAATGTTTACCGACAAAGCAACCTTCCCGGAGCGGTCGTTGTTAACGGTTATTTCCTCAACAATCTCAACACAACTTTGTAACAGCAACAAGGCTGTTATCGAAAAAAGGAGGATAAATCTGGCGCGAAATTCTTTAATCAATTTCAATATTTACTTTTTTAAGATGAGCCTTTAAAACGATGAAGTTGGGATTTCATT
>CAIYZW010001065.1 GCA_903930725.1 uncultured Bacteroidota bacterium | reverse complement strand
GAGCAGAATTTCCTTTCAAGACTATTGAAAAAAATGAATGTGGAAGCCATTATTGTAGAAGAGCCTTCGCCGAATTATGATACAAGAAAAGCGATGGAAGATGTTCATCTTAAAAAAGGGGTAAGAGTGAAAGACTCAAATGATCTTTTTGCCAAATTGGGAATATAATGTTTAATCTTGTTTATACAAACAGGTTTAAAAAGGATGTAAAACTTCTTCAAAAGAGAGGTTATGACATGGAATTGTTGAAAAATGCCATTAAGAGAATAGAAGAAACTGGGTTACTCTTTGACGTAAACAAACCACACAAATTATCAGGAGAATTAACTGGTTACTGGGAAGCTCACTTAAAACCCGATTGGCTAATTATTTGGAAAATTTATCAGGATGATATCGAAATTTGGTTAACAAGAACAGGGTCGCACTCAGACCTTTTTTAAATGATTACCTCCAGCAGTAATAAACAATGACAACCTCGACAACAACAATCACAACCCCAACCAACCCAATAAAAAATTACCCAACAGAAATTCCTATGTTCAATAACAAAACACTACTCATCACCGGCGGGACAGGCTCTTTTGGCAATGCAGTTCTCAACCGCTTCCTGGATACCGATATCAAAGAGATCAGAATATTTTCCCGTGATGAAAAGAAACAGGACGACATGCGCCACCGCCTGAACAACCCCAAGGTAAAATTCTACATTGGCGATGTGCGTGATCAGCGGAGTCTGGATGGAGCCATGATGGGCGTTGATTACATTTTTCATGCTGCTGCACTAAAGCAGGTACCATCCTGTGAGTTTTTCCCTATTCAGGCAGTAAGAACCAATGTATTTGGCACCGAAAATATGTTGGATTCTGCCATACGGTTTGGTGTAAAAAACGTAGTAGTGCTTAGCACCGATAAAGCTGCTTACCCCATTAATGCAATGGGTATTAGCAAGGCCATGATGGAAAAAGTAGCCATTGCCAAGGCCCGATCACTCGGTGAGCATGCTGCCACTACAATATGTTGTACAAGATACGGCAATGTGATGGCAAGCCGCGGCTCGGTAATTCCTTTGTGGATCGATCAGATTAAATCTGATAAAAATATCACTATTACCGATCCCAATATGACTCGTTTTATGATGACGCTGGATGATGCTGTTGATCTCGTAATATATGCCTTTCAGCATGGTAAGAATGGAGATTTATTCGTACAAAAAGCACCTGCTGCCACACTTTCAGTTTTAGCTGAAGCCTTAAAATCTTTATATAAAACCGATACCCTCGTTCGCGTAATTGGCACACGACATGGCGAAAAGTTGTATGAAACGCTCGTCACACGCGAAGAAATGGCAAAATCACAGGACAGAGGCAATTATTTCAGGATACCTGCCGACAACCGTGACCTGAATTATGATAAATATTTTGTCGAAGGTCAGGCCGAAATCGCTGAGATTGACGATTATCACTCGCACAATACACACCAACTTAATGTTGAAGAAATGAAAGCGTTGCTCCTCAAGCTGGATATGGTGCGTGATGAATTGATCAAATAGAGCACTGATCGAACAGAAAATAACCAATAATAAAAATAGTTCGCGTCACGTATCCGACTACTGGAGGATTCGTGTTCCATTATTATAAAATCTGCGAAAATCCACCAAATCTGCGTCATCAGCGTTCCATTTTAAAGCGTTCCATCAATTAATCCATGAAAATACTCATCACAGGTTCAAAAGGGTTCGTAGGCAAAAACCTCGTTGCCGAATTGCGTAATCAAGGTTTTAACGATTTGTTCGAGTACGATGTGGACACCAATCCTGAATTGTTGGATCAATACGCCAGCAAATGCAGTTTTGTGTTTCACCTTGCCGGAGTAAACAGGCCAAAGGAGCAGTCGGAGTTTATGGCCGGCAACTTTGGATTTACATCAGTGCTGCTTCAGTCATTAAAAAATCACAATAATAAAGCTCCGGTCTTAATCACTTCATCCACACAGGCAGCCTTTGAAAATCCTTACGGACAAAGCAAGAAAGCCGGTGAGGAACTGATTTTTGAATATGGTAACGAAAACGGGGTACAGGTTTTTGTTTATCGTTTGCCCAATGTTTTTGGAAAGTGGTGCCGCCCCAATTACAACAGTGGAGTGGCTACGTTCTGTCACAACATCGCAAATGATCT
>CAIYZW010001064.1 GCA_903930725.1 uncultured Bacteroidota bacterium | reverse complement strand
GGTTAAAAACAACTGCGCCAAATTACAATAATTGTGCTGATTGATTAACGCGAGGTTAAAATTTGTTTTAATTCTGTTAAAATCCTAACAACACATCGAAATATTTAAATATTTTTGCCCCTTGAATGAACTGTAGCAGCAATCATATCAATCAACAATTTAAATTAACATAAAACGGGCGATTTAAATGGTTTAAGAAATGAAATCGGTACATATCTTTTCAAGTTTTTAGATTGCCTGAAATAACGATAAGATTTCGAATAAAATATTCATCCTAAACATATTAGATATTATTTTTTACTTAAAAATATGTCAAAAACAATTTTAATCAAACAAGGACTTGACATTAATTTGCTGGGAGAAGCCGGGAAAAACATTTCTGAGATCGAAGCAGGCTGTCATGCATTAAAGCCGACTGACTTTCCGGGAGTTTTTCCAAAACTTCTTGTAGCCGAAGGTGACAAGGTAAACGCTGGTACTTCCTTGTTTTACGACAAGTACCGTGAGAACATCCACTTTACTTCGCCTGTAAGCGGAACCATTAAAGAAATAAGGCGAGGCGCCAAGCGTGTAGTGCTCGAAATAGTGGTTACGGCCGATAATACCGCGGTTTACGAGGATTTCGGCAAAGCTGATCCAACCAAACTTAACCGCGACGCGATTATCGAAAAAATGCTGAAAAGCGGTGTGTGGCCAATGATTAAACAACGCCCCTACTCGGTAATTGCAAATCCGGACGATAAACCAAAAGCAATTTTTATTTCGGCTTTCGACAGTAATCCTTTAGCTCCGGATTATGATTTTGTCGTCCAAAATTATACTGCCGAATTTCAAACCGGGATAAACGCACTCACCAAACTAACAACCGGCAAAATTCATCTGAACCTCAAAGCCGGAAATCAGGCATCAAAAGTTTTTACCTCTTGTGCCAACGTTCAGATCAATTATTTCAAAGGGCCGCATCCGGCAGGAAATGTTGGTGTTCAGATCAATAAAATTGATCCGATAAACAAAGGTGAAGTTGTTTGGGTTTTGCGCCCGCAGGAAGTGTTGACCATCGGAAGATTGTTCATCGAAGGACGTTATAATGCCGAAAGAATTGTAGCTTTTACGGGTTCTGAGGTTGTTAAGCCACAGTATTTCAAAACAAAAGTTGGCGCCTGCCTGCATAGACTTTCTGGAGGAAACATCAAACCTGGAAAAATCAGGATTATCAGCGGCAACCCGCTTACCGGAACAAAAATTGACAAAGACGGTTACATTGGTTTTTACGACTCGCAACTTACGGTAATTCCTGAAGGCGAATATTTTGAATTTCTGGGATGGGCCATGCCAAGGCTCCATAAATTCAGTTTCTCCAGAACATTCTTTTCGTGGCTTACACCGAAAAAGAAGTACAAGCTCGACACCAACATTAACGGTGGCCACAGGGCTTTTGTACTGACCGGCGAATACGAAAAAGTGTTCCCATTTAACATTTACCCCATGCAGTTGCTCAAAGCAATTTTAATAAAGGACATTGATCTGATGGAAAACCTTGGAATTTATGAAGTTGATGAAGAAGATTTCGCTTTATGCGAATTTATTGACGCTTCAAAAACCGAAATGCAAGCCATCGTTCGCGAAGGTCTCGACTACATCAGAAAAGAAATGAATTAATTTGAACGTATTACAGATGAAGACATTAAGAAATTTTCTGGATAAAATAAAACCCCAGGTCGAAAAAGGGGGAAGATTTGAAAAACTACGCTCAACTTTCGATGCGTTTGAAACCTTTTTGTTCGTGCCCGACAAGGTCACTTTCAAAGGTAGTCATATCCGCGATGTGATGGACATGAAACGCACCATGATTGTTGTTGTGCTGGCACTTGTTCCAGCCCTGCTTTTTGGGATGTGGAATGTTGGTTATCAGTACAATTTATCCATTGGCGAAACCGGAAGTTTAATGAACAATTTTTGGTTTGGATTTGGAAAAGTTTT
>CAIYZW010001063.1 GCA_903930725.1 uncultured Bacteroidota bacterium | reverse complement strand
GGTCATTTTATTAATGATAGTCTGTTATTATTGAAAATAACTTTCTCCTACCTTTCGTAAGTTCCCTTTTTTAACAAAACGCCATCCTCAATCACCAGTTTGCCCATCGCAAACATCGAAACAATTTTAAAATCTTTATCCAAAATCAGCAAATCGGCATCCATACCTGGCTGGATTTTGCCTTTGGTTTTTAGCTTAAGAATCTGGGCCGGATTTGATGTAATCACCTTGAGCGCAGTTTCGAGCGGAATTTTTTCGGTTAAAACGGCATCACGTAATTCGACCAGATTAGAAGCCGGAAGCCCGGTTTCCATCGTAACCAACTCGCCGGTTACCGGGTCGAAACCTGGTAGCGAACCGCAAGCATCCGAAGTAAAAGTGATATGCTCAATCGGAACACCTGCTTCAAGCAGCAATCTCACAGCGGTAGCTGGCTTAATTTCTTCATCCTGATAATACGGATAAGAGCTTGTGGTGATGTCCACAAATCCTTTTAACCCGTAAGTTTTGGCATCTTCAAAAATATAATCGTTGCGGTTGATGTGCGTAGGGAAAAACTGCCTGAACGTTAATTCACTCTTTTCGACAGCATTATAAATCGGACGGAACGGGTCTTTTGCATCGCCCAAATGGATATTCACGATTCCTGCACTCCCGCTTATCATGCCTGCAACCCTTGCGTGGCCGGCAATTCTGATTAACTCATCGGTTGTTGGCCCCGAAGAGCGGTGATCGGATAAAGCTACCTCGCCAACGCCGATAACTTCTTCGATTAAAGCAATGTCGCGGGCAAAATCGCCGGTAATGCTCGGCGTTGGAACCTGGTAAGCGCCGGTGTACATCCATGCCGAAACACCTTCGGCCCTGAGTGCTTTAACCTTCATCAGCACACTTTCAACGCTTCGTGTAAAACCATCGGTGCCGAGGCAGCCAACAACGGTTGTAACGCCAGCCTTGAGCATGTCGCTCAACAATAATTCGGGAGTACGGCTGGCAGGGCCACCTTCGCCACCTGCGCCGGCAATGTGTACGTGAGCATCAATAAAACCCGGAACAAGGTAATAGCCGGAGCCATCAAGAATCTTAACATTGGCACTTTCCGGAAGATTGATTTCATCTTCGACAGCCAGAATTTTTGAGGCGGCAATTAATACATCTTTTCGCCCTAAACGCTCAGGCGCAAATATTTCGACATTTTTTATGAGTGTGAGCATAGTTATTTTTTTGCGCAAAAGTAACATTGTTAGCCAATTCTGAATCCGTGGTTTCGCAAAAATCTGAATGAAAAACGGAATTGTATCGAAACTTCAATTTAGAAATAGAAAAAACTACTATTCATCAGCGAAAACTCACACATTTGCTTTAAGTTTGGGGCATGAAAACTAATCATCAAATCGTGGGAAAAATGGGGGGAAAATATTTTTGGGTATTCTTAAACTTCATTGTTTTTGCTTTTTTATTTGCAATTGTTTTTGGTATTTTTGTAGGAATAACACTTTTATTGCAGCAGTTCATCGGCGGAGCCAGTAATCTTTTGG
>CAIYZW010001062.1 GCA_903930725.1 uncultured Bacteroidota bacterium | reverse complement strand
TTGGCGATATGATGGGAGGTATGCTGGCTAAGCAGATGGGACTTCCTGTTAAGAAATTCGTAATTGCCACCAACGAAAACGATGAGTTCCCCACATTTATCAAAACAGGAAAATATCAGAAAGTTGAACCTTCCAGAAACTGCATTTCGAGTGCGATGAATGTTGGTCATCCCAGCAACCTTGCTCGTTTTGTATCGCTTTATGGTGGGACGATGGATGAAAAAGGCAATATCTCCAAAATGCCGGATATGGAAAAAATCCAGAGCGAAATTTTTGCGATCAGCGTTACCGATGCCGAGACCAAACAAACCATCAAATCGGCCTGGGATAATTTTAAACTTCTGCTCGAACCTCATGGGGCAGTGGGCTGGCGTGGTTTGGAAGTCTTTTTAAAGCAAAATCCTGAATTTGATAACCCGCAACAACTTTGTGTTTCACTCGAAACGGCGCATCCGGCCAAGTTCCCGGAGCAAATCAACGAAATCCTGAATTTCGATCCCGAATTGCCACCAAGTTTGCAGGGTTTGGAAGGCAAACCTGAAAAATATGATGCCTTAGAAAATGATTATGAGGCGTTTAAGAATTATTTAAAAACAAAGTATTAGCCTGAGAAAACCTGACAGGTTTTAAGGGCAATCCAAAAAAATATTCAACTTTTTAAAAATCAAAAATATGTACGTAATATGTTCTGACCTTGAAGGCGTTTTTGTTCCGGAAGTCTGGATTAACGTTGCCGAACAAACCGGTATTCCCGAACTCCGGCTTACAACCCGCGATGTAGCCGACTACAATGTTCTGATGAAACAACGTATTAAAATCCTGGCGCAACACGGGCTAAAATTAAGGGATATCCAAAATGTGATTGCCACCATCAAACCAATGGACGGCGCAAAAGAGTTTCTGTCATGGCTAAAGGAAATCACGCAGTTAATTATTGTTTCGGATACTTTTGCACAGTTTGCTGACCCGCTGATGAAACAGTTGGACCGCCCCACAATTTTTTGCCACAAACTTGTGGTTGACGAACACGACAACATTATTGATTATACATTAAGGCAAAAAGACCCGAAGAGAAAAGTTGTTGAAGCCCTGCAAAGCCTTAAATACGAGGTTATCGCCTTTGGTGATTCTTACAACGACGTAACGATGCTCCAGCAGGCTGAGGTCGGAATCCTTTTCCGCCCGCCACAAAACGTGATTGATGATTATCCAAAACTCCCAGTGGTTTACGATTATGAAAACCTGAGAAAGTTACTTGAGCAGTATCTTTTGGAGTAAGGAAATCCATGCTGAATTTGATCAGGTTTTGAAAGTCCATTACCAGGGTTCATCCAGGTTTTTATAGGGTCAACTTGTGTTATAATATAGTGGCTTATCCAGCAGCTCAATTGAAAATATTGTTAAGTTATTTAATAATTCAACTTATCTTTGCCAGTAAATTATCGGAATATGAAAAAATATTTCATCATTATAATTTTTCTGATTTCTGGCATTTATTCAAATGCCCAGCAGCAGGAAGTACCATACACGCTTGCCGACAGAGACAGGTTAATTCAGGTTGAAGCCAACTTGAACGGCCTGCGCAATGAAATGAACGCAAAATTTGAAGCCGTTGATAATAGATTTGATTCATTGGATGACAAATTTGATCCAATCTATTGGATTCTCGGTGTGGTTGTTGCGTTAATCATTTTTATGTTATGTTTCATTATCTGGGATAGGCGGACAACGCTTGCACCTGTTAAATTGGAAATTGAAGAATTGAAAAAGGCAAACGAAAAGATGAAAGCAATTTTTATCAAACAGGCCGAATCACAACCAAAACTGCTCGAAATCCTTAAAAATGCCGGGATTCTCTAATCTTTAAACCATTACTTCCTTCTTTTTTTTCGTAAGGTTTTCAATAAAAACATCACCTTGATTTTTCCAATTTTTTACGAATATTTCCTATCATAGCCATTTTCCTTTCAATTTGAAAGCGGTTGGTTAATTTCCATTTGTTTCATTTACGTATTTTAAGAAATTCGACATAATAGATTACGGATTATCTGAATATTAAAATATTCACCATTAATTTGTTTGGCATTCTTTACTTTTGCCTCTGTATTGAAAGTATAATATTATAACAATTATAAAACTAAAATTATGAAATTCGATCCGGCAAGTAACATTCAGGATTTATTACAATTTGGCGAATATGGCGACGTGAACCCTTCGGTTTGCGATTCGGCAACATTCACTTTTATGCAGGCCAAGACCATGCTCGAAACCTTTAAAGGTGAGGCTGAGGGCTGCTTTTTGTATTCACGGCACTGGAACCCCAGCAACAAATACCTGGCCGATGCAATGGCAGCCATGGAAGGCACCGAAGCAGCCTGGGTTACGGCTTCCGGCATGGGTGCAATCACCTCGGCAATTCTGCAAATCTGCAATGCCGGCGACCATATCGTTTCAAGCCTGACAACTTACGGTGGTACTTATGCTTTT